>SVHR01000010.1 GCA_015055705.1 Clostridiales bacterium
CATACTCGTATAAGCGCCATATACGAGTATGCCGCAACTGCAATAATTGCCGTGTTTTGCTTTAGCGTTTCCGAAACGTAAATTGCCGTCGGGCCGTCTGCGCCGCCAATCATACCGATTGCAGCGGCATATTTAGGATCAAGGAACATTACCGCAATAGCAAACGTCAAGAATACGCCAAGCTGAGCCGCGCCGCCAACTAGTAAGCTTTTAGGGTTTGCAATAAGCGGACCAAAGTCGGTCATTGCACCTACGCCCAAGAAAATAAGGGGCGGATAAATAACTTCAGATACGCCAAACGAGAGATAGTACAATAATCCAGATTGCTCCTCTGTGTTATATAGCTGTGCTTCTGCGCCCGGAATGTTGATAAGAAGCATTCCGAATGCAATAGGAACAAGCAAAAGCGGCTCAAACTTTTTTGCAATTGCAAGGTAGAACAAAACCAAAGATATAAGAATCATTAGAATATTCTTCCAACCCTCGCCGCTTATAGCCGTGTAAATACCGGTGCTTTCCCACAGCCCCAAAAACGTATCTCCCCAGTTAAGGGCAGAAATCAAAGACATACCGTTCTCTCCTTATTTTATGGCAGCAAGCTGAGCGCCGGTATCAACAGCATCGCCCTTCTTAACAAGGAAGGTTACCTTTCCGCTTGCAGTAGCAACGATTTCGTTTTCCATCTTCATCGCTTCCAAAATAACGATTTTGTCTCCCTTGTTTACGGTTGCTCCGTTCTCTACTGCGAGGCTAAGAATAGTTCCAGGCATGGGTGCGGTAACCACGGTGCTACCTGCCTCTGCGGTTGCCTTTACAGGTGCCGGAGCAGCCGCTACGGGAGCAGGTGCAGCTACGGGAGCAGCAGGTGCCGACACCGAAGCACCGCCAATCTCTTCTACCTCTACAAAATAACTTTTACCGTTTACGTTTATATTAAATTTGCGCATAACAATTCCTCCAAAAATTAATGAATATGTTTGATTTTTTTGATTCTAAAGGGAGCAACGACAGGTTCGTCATTTCCTTCGCTTTGTGCCTCGTCCATCAAAATACAAGTGATGGCTGCGGTAATTGCGGCAACCGTCTCCTCATCCTCTTGTATCTCCGCTGTTTGCGATGCGGTAGGTGCGGCGGGTGCTTGCTTGGGCTTCTCGATAGCGCTTACAACGAGCCTTATAACGTGAAGCAATCCAATCAATACGGTCAATGTAACGAAAATAACCGCCATACCGATTGCAAGCACTATCACAGCATCAAGAAAAGTCAATTCACCCTCTACCGCTGAAATAAAATTAATCATATTATCTCTTTGCTCCGTACATCATAACTGCCGCAATAAGATACTGGCGAGTAAGCGACGGAACGATTACGTTGTCTATATAGCCGCTTTCGGCAACAACCGTTGCGCTCGCACTCTCCTCTGCGTAGCTTTTTGCAAATTCCTCTTCGGCCTTTTGCTTGTCCTTTGCATTTGCGATTTCGTCAGCATACAAAAGACTTGCAGTTGCCTTACTGTCAAGCATGCCAATATAAGCGCTATCCCAAGCAACGGTATAATCGAACGAACGCTTGGATGCAAACGCAACGTAGCCAAGACCGATTGCCTTGCCGATAATAACCGAAATCTTTGCGTTGGTGCACGCGTTGTAGCAATAAAGCATATCCGAAATATCACGGATAAGCGAATCGTTTTCGGAAGCAAGATTGTTTTCTGCACCCTCGCAGTCAACGAGGTTTACAACGGGCAAGCCGAAATTGATGCAAGTCGTCATAAAGTCAGAAATTTTACGAGCGCCCTTAGCAGTCAATCTGCTGCTAACTGCCGAATTGTTTGCAACCACGCCTACTGCAATTCCGTTAAGTCTGCCAAAGCCTACGATAGCCTCGGTTGCGTAATTTTCCTTAAGCTCGGTAAACGAGCTTTTATCAAAAACCTCAGCAATGATTTCGCTCATCTTACTGCCTGCCTTAACCTTGGTGCAAACTCTGTTTGCATCGTCCTCGCAGTCAACGATGGGCTCGAGCAAATAACCGAGAAGGTCAATAATCTTCTTTCTAAGCTCGTCGCCGTCCTTTACGATAAGCGAAACAAGACCGCTACCCATCGAATGAACGTCTACCGTACCAACCTTAGCTTGGTCGATTTTGGTGGTAGCCGCAAGAATAAGCGGACTGGACGTAGCAATACGCGCCTTGTCAAATGCGATACAGCAGTCACAGCACGAAGCGAGGTAGCTCATCATGCCGTAGCAGTTACCCTTTACGACCAAGATAGTGGGCACCGAGCCGTGAGCAACGTTCATTGCCTGAATAATTCCGGCATAGCCCTCCATCGCCTTGATGCCTTCGCCAAAGCGTGCGCCCGAAGTTTCGAGAATACCGATTACGGGCACGTTCATCTTAATTGCATCTTCTACGCACTTAGAAATCTTCTTTGCGCTCTTCTTGCCTACGCTACCCGACATAACGTCAAAATTGTTGGCAAAAACGCCAACTTGAACGTCGTTAATCGTAGCAAAACCACTTACAACGCCTTCTCCCGAAGCCTCTGCAAGCGAGGATTTGCCCTGAACGAGGGTAAGTGTTTCTACAAAAGAGCTTTCGTCCGTGATAGATTTGATTAATTCGTAAATTTCCGAATTTACCGATTTAGCCATCAAAAAGCCTCCATATTTTTCTTGTGAATTTTGCCAACGCAAATCTTCACTATAATTACCATTTAATTATATACATTATCAAATTAAAACGCAAGCAAAAAACGCCAGCAAAAAACCAAAAACAAAATAATTTTTTGCCTTAGACGCGACAAAATATACAACAAGCGACCCTTGTTTAGAGTCGCTTTTGTAAAGGATTATACCAGTTTTAAGTAATTAACCTCTTCGGGGGTGAGCGCACGGTATTCACCACGGTTTAGTCCGCTAAGCTTAAGGTCGCCGATTGCAACGCGCTTTAAGAATACAACCTCTTTATTTATACTCTCAAACATACGTCTTACCTGACGGTTGCGTCCCTCGCTGATCACCACCTCAAAGCGGCTGAGTCCGTCTTTAAATTCAACCAGCTTTATCTTACACTTTTTGGTTTTTACTCCGTCCAAAATTACACCGCCGCGAAGCCTTTCGATAAGCTCCTCGTCTACCTCGCCCTCTACCTTTGCACTGTACGTTTTTGTTATTTCATTTCTCGGGTGCGTAAGTCTGTTTGCAAGATCTCCATCCGTAGTTAGAAGAAGCAAGCCTTCGGTATCGTAGTCAAGTCTGCCTACGGGAAAAATTCTCTCCTTTTTGTCCTTAATAAGATCAAGCACCGTCTTGCGACCAAATTCGTCACTTGCAGTACAAACGTATCCCTTAGGCTTGTTCATAATAAGGTATACGTGTTTTTTTATGGGTTGAACCTTTTCTCCGTCCACGGTAACCGTGTCACGGGAGTCCACCTCGGTTGCAAGCGAGGTAACAAGCTTTCCGTTAACCTTTACTCTGCCCTCGGTAACGAAGGCCTCACACTTTCGACGAGAAGCAAGTCCGCATTCGGCAAGATATTTGTTTATTCTCATAAAACGAATTTTCCTTGTTGTTTAGTAGCCGAAGAAAATTTTTGAGATCAAACCTATTGCCATTTTGCCTATGCGCTTTTCTCGTCCCAGAAATCTTTTAATTCGACACTATTAATAGTAAACAAATCTTCCGAAAAAAGCAACTGATTATCGAGATAAAAATAAATTTTTCCTATTCTCGTTCCCTTTTTTATCGGAGCTTCAACCGATTCCGGTACGTCAAACTCAAACTCAATTCTCTTTGCCTCTTCTTTGGTCAAGGGATAATGAAAGACCGACTCTATGCCCACGTCTATTTTTTTACCCACAATATTTTGTACATCAATTTGCAAAATCGGCACTTTTGTGCATATTATGTCTGACATAACAAGCTCTCTAAACGCCACATCCATCAAATTTGAGCACTCTTGAAACATGGGACCGCAATTTAGGACAACGCACACTATTTCCATTCCATCACGCTCCGCCGACGAAACAAGGCATCTTCCCGCCTTTTTGGTGTAGCCTGTCTTAATTCCGTTGCCGCCCATAAAGGTGGATAGAATTTTGTTCTTATTAATTATTACTCTACCATACTCATGATTTTTCCAAGTAGTCCTATATGTCTTAGTACCTACAATCTTTTTAAACGTAGGATTTCGCATAGCATAAGCGGAAATCGTCGCAAGATCGTAAGCTGTCGTATAATGATTGTCGTCATGCAAGCCGTGCGGATTTACAAAATTCGTGTTATTCACGCCAATTTCGTAAGAAAGCTCATTCATCATTTTAGCAAAGCCATCTACGCTTCCACCCACGGTAATTGCAAGTGCAACCGCACAGTCGTTGCCGGATTGAAGCATAAGTCCGTACAATAAATCACGTATAGACAGCTCTTCGTCCTTTTGTAAATATATAGACGAGCCCTCTACACCCACCGCGTCATCGGGAACTACGACAATTTTGTCAAGATCATCACAATTTTCAATTACGGTAATAGCGGTCATAATCTTAGTCGTACTTGCCATAGGAAGCCGCCTATCCTTATCCTTTTGCATAATTAGTCTTCCGCTATTTACCTCTATCATCGCCATGCCAAGCGCACTACACTGTACGCCGTTAATTGCGGCAGTGTCGTATACAGAAACCTCCTCGGCTTTTGCAAAGTATTTTGTTCCGTTTAAAACACAAAGCAGAAGCATCAGTAAAATACAAAGCCTCCTTACAAACTTTTTCATTTCTTATTCTTACCCACGACTGCGTCCGCTATATCGGGCACCAGATCAAACAGCCTTTCTAACGGACTTTTTTCACCTACATTGACAAGCTTAACAGTTTTACCGTCACTTACCAAAAATGCCATGGGCTGAACAGACACACCCGCGCCGCTTCCGCCCGCAAACGGAAATTCACTCTTTTGCTCTGCAGACAAATCGCTGTATTCGCCGCCGCCCGTCAAAAAGCCCATACTTATTTTACTGATAGGTATTATCGACATTCCGTCAGCCGTATGCACAGCAGTACCTATTACTGTATCCGCATCCACAAATGTGCGAATCTTTGTAAGCGCATTGTCCATTATCCTCTCTATAGGATGGTCATTTTCCAAAATCATTATCATTTCTCCTTTACAGTTAAGCTTTGCGTATTTTTTTCTTTCTTTTTTCCAAAAATTACGCCGTATATAATGTCTGCAAGAGTAATGAAAAATATGCTATTAAGGCTAAAAACAATTGTTTTTTGGGTAAAATCAGGCATTATATCGTTAGTAACCTTTATATTTTGCTTCGACAAAAAATATGCAAGTGCAGCCGCAACAAGCTTATGAACCACCCCGCTCATCACAGCCGTAGAAAAGGCGTTATCGCCGCCATACACGGTACAAACATCAATTTTTATTATATCAAGGTTATAAAAAGGATTCGGCAAGACGTTAACTACCATTTCTTTACTTATTCCGCCCTTTATTTCCTTTAGGTTTAGTCTACTCAGCTCGTTACCCTTGTACGATAGCTCTATTTCTATCCCACTATCTACAACGTGAAATTTTATATCTATACTCAAAATATTATGTCCAAATAAAAAAAAGGAGATATTGTTCTTATTTCCAAGCACATTAAGGTCAACTTTTGCCTCAATCATAATGGTACAAGTAAATATCCCCAATAACAATAACGGTACACAAATTAATGTCAGCATATTGTTATGTTTTTACAAATTTTATTTCTTTATTCAAAACTTCTTATACTATCAAAAGAATCAAGATAATAACAGCAATCAAAGCCCAGCTTATAATGGATAAAAGCCTCTTTTTGTTGCTTCCTAAAAATCCACCCGATACAAAATATAGCGGATAGAATGCGTATACGGCACGCGTTGAAGTAATGGCAATCTGAGCAAACGGCAATGTTGCACAGAACTCAGCCACTATTATCATTCCTTTTACCAAAAATCCCGAAACTGTCAATAAGAACTTAAAAATTGGAATAAGCGAAATTACAAGAGCGACAAAAATCGCTATAAATAGTATGCTCATAAGCGGCATTAAAAGCACGTTTATTAGTACTGAGTAAAGCTGTAAGTTGCCAAAGAAAATAATGCAAGCGGGCAATATTCCAAGTTGAGCTGCCGCAGATACAGATACAGCCGAGGCGATTTTACTTGGAATTTTAATTTTAGTCAACGTATCGGCTATAATCGGCGCAAAGTTGAATATCCCAAACACAGCGCCAACGCTCATTATAAAGCCTGCATCAAAAAGCATAATAGGAATAAAAGTCAATATAGCAGTTGCCGCAAGCCCCAAGGCATTAAAGCCATCTCGCTCCTCACCCAAAAGCGTTGCCAAATTACCTATCAAAAACATTATGCTTGCTCGTACAACCGAGGGAGTAAAACCGGCAAACAGACAATACATCAGTAAAACTATGAAGTTGATTCCAAAATTAATTAAGCGCGGGGTTTTTAACTTGCTTAGCAAAAAGGTAATTAGCAGCATTAAGAACCCTATATGCAAGCCGGATACCGCCAAAATATGAGCTATCCCTGCAGCTGAAAACGATTCCCTTACAGATGCTGAAATCTCGTTTTTGTCGCCCGTTAATATACCGTACGCCACCACGCCGTACGTATTGCCCATACATTCGGTCAATCTATTTTTTACAAAGACATTCACCTTATCAAGCACAGACATCTCGCCCTTAGCAATCTTAACCTCGCCCGTGCTTGTCCGTGCGTAATATCTGATATTATTGCGTAAGGCGCTTGCATTAACGGTAAAACCCGATACAAGCTCGGATACGGTTACTTTAGCGGTAAACTCTAAGGTATCTCCCACAGGAACAAGCGTAAAAACCTTTTGCTTATCGTCAACCGTAACCTTCATCTTGCCGCCGACAGCCTCGCCGTCAAGCTGCAAATCCTTCAAAACAACAACTCGCCGATAATCTGCAACGTAATTATCCTCTATAAGCCCCTTGACTGTATACTCCTTATTTTCTATCTCATTAGGTATCCAAGCATTAACTGTGACAAAAAAGATAACCGCAGATACGACGCACAAAGCAGACGCCATAATCAAGGTAACAAACTTATGTAATGGCACCTTCTTTTTGATTATAAATGCAATGGCAGCGGGCGCAGCAACAATTATCGAAAGCAATAAAAATCCAAGCCACGGTATATTGAGTGCAAGCAAACAACACAATACCGAACCCATCAATATCAGCATTGACACTATAAAACTGCGAAAATTTACTGTTATCCTCATTCCCTTTCCTTTAATTTAGCGTTAAACCTTTAATGTAATCATAATTTTCCACGCAATTTGAAGATATTTCTCCTTGCACTATTAATTTATCAGCTAGCCGTTTTGCCCTTGTTAAAAACTCCGCATCGATCTTTTGACCAAAGAAAATTCCACTTTCACCGTGTTGGCGCTTACCCAAAAAGTCACCTGCTCCACGAACCTTAAAATCATATTCAGCAAGCTCAAATCCGTTGCTCGTCTTGATAAAATATTCAAGCCTATCGTCAAGACCATCTCCCTTTGTAACCACAAAACAAAAGCTATCCTTTTTGCCTCGACCCACTCTTCCACGTAGCTGATGAAGCTGACTTAACCCGTACATTTCCGCATCATATATAATTATATTTGTTGCGTCCGGCACGTCAATACCAACCTCGATTATGGTAGTGCTTACGAGTATCATAATTTGTCCGGACGAAAACTCATTCATTACTCTCGTTTTATCACACTCTCGCATTTGACCGTGTATAAGCCCTACGATGCCGCCATACCTTTTGCATAGGTTCTTGTACATCTGCATCGCCGAAACGCTGCTATCGTCCTCTACACGGGGGCAAACGACGTATGCTTTTTCGCCGTCAAGCGCTTTGCTGTGTATATAGTCAAGCATGTCGCTTTCTTTGTGCTTTGGCACGAACCTCGTAAATATTTGAGCCTTCCCCTGAGGCAAGGTATCAATAACCGATATATCCAAATCTCCGTATAACGTCAAAGCAAGCGTCCTTGGAATAGGCGTTGCCGACATAACCAAGGTGTCTGTCATAATTCCTTTGTTTTCCAAATTACCACGTTGCTCAACACCAAATCTATGTTGCTCGTCTGCAATTGTAAGCGATAAATTTTTGAACTTAACCGCATCCTGAAAAATCGAATGTGTTCCTATTACTATTTGTGCATTGCCTGTCGCTATATTAAACAGCGCATCCTCTCGCCTATCCTTACTTTGACTTGCACACAGGAATTCGCATCTAAATGTCTCACCAAAAAAACCAACCGCCTTTTCGTAATGCTGACGAGCCAAAATTTCTGTAGGTGCCATAAGCGCCGCCTGATATCCCGACATCGCCGCATAGTACATTGCAAGAAAAGCGACAACCGTTTTTCCGCACCCAACGTCTCCCTCAATGAGTCTATTCATTCTTCGGTCAGAGTGCAAATCCTGTACGATTTGGCTTATCGTTTTTTGCTGGGAATCAGTCAAAACAAACGGTAATGATTTTATAACATTTCTCAAAGCATCCATGTTTTGAGAATACTTATTTGCCTTAATTTTGGAGTTTTGCCCCTTAACAAGCAAAAATGCCGCCAAATTAAAAGCCAAAATTTGTAGCGAAGCATGCTCTTTTGCAACGGCTAAATCTGCCTGATTTTTGGGTAAATGTAAGGTTTTTATACAGATATTTAAGGATAAAATGCCATTTTTACAGCAAAAATCGTCCGAAATCTGTCCCTGAATATTAACTTTGCCTAAAATTTGCAAAATAGCGTCTTTTAAAGTTTTGGACGGAATTCCACTATAAGGCCTATATATAGTGATTACCTCGTCCGTAAGGTTAGCTGCGGTAAATGAAGACACATAAATCTCGGGCTTAACACTCGCTTTTTTTACTTTACCCACTATCGCATAAGCTCGGCCCGGAACAAGCTGCTTCTTTACGTACGGCTGATTAAACCAAACGCAGTCCACCGTTTGACCATATATTTCAAATTCCGCTCGGACAAACGACAAGCCCTTACGCACGAATTTCGTAACGGGCAAGGTCTTTAATGTCATAACAAGCGCCGCTTCGTCAGAAACAGCATAGTCGCTAATCTTACTATTGCGAAATATATATTTGCTTGGAAATATCGTTAGCAAATCGGCAGGATTTGTTAGTCCTGCCTCTTTTAGCTTTTGTATTCTTTTTTCTCCAAAACCTCTAATTTCTTCAAATTGCATAGTTAAGATAAGCCGATATTATATTAAAAACTACCCATAAAGCTTAGCTAAAGTTTATAAAAGAGGGACGTTTGAAGCCCCTCTTTGAATTTGATTTATTCCAACGATACGATATAGTAGTACAACGGCTGACCGCCAAAGTGTACGTCAACGTCGCAACGCTTGTATTTTTGAGTAAGCTCCTCGGCAACATCGTTTGCTTCCTCTTCCTTAACATTGTTGCCAAAGTACAGGGTAATATTGGAAACGTCGCTTGTCATCATCTTGTCAATGAGCTCGGTAGTAACTTCCTTAACCTCTATTCCCTTTGCAACGATATCCTTGTCTATACCAATGATATCGCCCTCCTTAAGCTCCATATCGTTGATATTTGTGCTTCGTACGGCATAGGTTACCATACCCGCGCGAATACCGTTAATAGCTTCTGTCATAAAGTCTATATTGTTTTTAAGAGTGTCCTCAGGGTTGAATGCAAGCACTGCCGAAAGGCCTTGCGGAACGTTCACCGTCGGGATAATTGTAAGCTTACGCTTAGAAATCTTCTTTGCCTGTTCTGCGGCAAGAATAATATTTTTGTTGTTGGGGAAAACGAATATATTTTCTGCCGGAATAGAATCGCACGCACGGGCAATATCATCGGCGCTCGGGTTCATGGTTTGACCGCCTTCGATGATGTTGTCTACAAGCAAATCCTTGAATATTGCCGCCAATCCCTCGCCTGCACATACCGAAACCAAACCGTAAGGCTTAAGCTCTTCCTTTTTCTTGCCAAGCAATGCTCTATTTTGCTCGAGCATGTTCTCTATCTTAAGCTTATCAAGCTCGCCAAGCTCAAGTGCGTGAGTAAGTACAACACCGGGCTGGTTAGAATGGACGTGAACCTTTACCATCGAAAGATCACCAATTACCAACACGCAGTCGCCGATGGTCATAAGCTTCTCTCTAAATCGGTCTATATCAGCTTCGGTGGTCCATTTGTGCATATTAATAATAAAGAACTCGGTACAATAAGCGAACTCAATATCCGAAAGATCTTGAATATCAAAATGTGCTTCCTCAGAAAATTTGGAAGATGCATCGCTGTTAACCTTATCGTCAAACTCGATATTTTCTTCCTCTACGCCCGCAATTACGTTGTAGAAGCCTTGTAAAATCACCAAAAGACCGCGTCCGCCTGCATCGACAACGCCGGCTTTTTTAAGTATCGGCAAAAGCTCTGGGGTAAGTCTAAGTGATTCCTCGCCGGCTTCAAGCACATCCTTGATGAACTGCTCGATATCCATATTGCGCTTTGCATTTTTTGTTGCAAACTCGCTCATTGCCTTAATTACGGTAAGAATTGTACCTTCCTTCGGCTTCGTGACTGCCTTGTAAGCAACAGCCGCACCCTTCTCCAAGCCCTTAGCAAAAGATTTAGCCGTAATAGTCTCGTTTACTGCCATAGCGGTTGCCATACCCTTAAGGATTTGGCTTAAGATTACGCCGCTGTTACCGCGTGCGCCTCTAAGAGCACCCTTGCTGAGCGCATCACAAATTGCTTCCATTTTGTTGCTTTGGCAAGCGGAAACCTCCTTTGCTGCCGAAAGCATTGTAAGCGACATGTTCGTACCGGTGTCGCCGTCAGGAACGGGAAAGACGTTGAGTGCGTCCACGTGCTCTTTATTTATATCTATTAATTTTGCTCCGTTCAAAATCATTTTACGGAACATATTACCCGAAATTGAATTAATCACGATTTTTCTCCTTAATGTGATAGAAAAGCAAAGCTAAACCTTGATACCTAAAACATTGACGTTTATGGTATCCACAACCATACCGGAAAACTTTTCTACATCGTATTTTACAGATTTTTTTAGGCTTTGAGAAACAGCCTCGATATTTACTCCATACTTGAGTATAATGTTAATGTCTATATAAATTCTGTCGCCGCTTGCCATAACACGCACACCTCGCGACACTTTTGCTCTTGCTTTTTTGAACATATCCGCAAAACTACCGGTGTGCCTCTTGGAAATAACGAGCTCCACAACACCGTAGCATTCAAGCGCAGAACAACCGGCTATTTGTGCAATAGCCTCCTCGGTAATCGTTATTCTGCCATAAGCATTTGATGTATTTACACTCATTATAAGTCCTATTTAAGTTTATGCATTTGTGAAAACATAGCCGAAACATCTATACGATGCTACACTTTTTATTCCCACAAATATCATTCTACCTTATTTCAAGATTTATTGCAAGGGAATTTGCCCAAAAAAAGAAAATTTCCCAAAAAAATTTTTGTTTTTTGGTATATTACCCCTTATTTTAGTTGCATTATATCAAAGATTGTGTTATATTTTGTAAGCAAATTATTTCGGAGGTGTTATTATGAGTAGAGTATGCGTTATTTGTGGCAAGGGACGTACCAGCGGAAACAACGTTAGCCACTCCAATAGAAGAACAAAGCGCACATTCAACGCCAACGTTCATAAAGTTCAGGTAGAGATTGACGGAGTTACTTCCACTGAATATGTATGTACCCGTTGTATGAGAACTAGCAAAAAGGCTGACTAATCTCGGTTTTACATCATTAGTATTATATGAATAATGATATCAAAAAAATGTGTCTGCTGTTGTAGACACACTTTTTTTGCTACTATTTTTATTTATATTTTATTACAACATTCGCTTGATTCCTAAGTATAAAATTCCCCTTTCAGCTTAATTTTTAGAAAAATGTAAATTTTAAGCGGCGAATAAACCTGTATCCGCCGCCATGGATCATTTGTTCCTTACAAATATTCTAAGTATGGCTCCTATCACCTTTGGCACCTTGAAGCAAATTATGCGCATAACTCATCTCCTTTGGACAAACAGCAATACGTGACCCTTCCCCACGTTTACACAAACCTCATCTTCTACCGCGGAATTAGATATTCCGATAAGGTGAAGCTTGTTAAGGGTAAGATTGTCGGCGCAAAACTTTAGTCCCTTTGTACTAATTATATGCGCCGTATCGCTATATGGCAACAAGGATACAGTCTTATTTTTTTCAACGCTTACTTTTATCTGGTCGGTTACAAAATAAATATCGTAGTCGCCCTTTATCACTGCAGAGATACCAATCGAATCAGCAAGCGCAAGCAATGCAAAATTTGCGTACTCATGGTCGGGTCTGCCACCGTACGCTCCGTATATCTCCACTTCACTTACACCTAAAGCCTTCATTTCCAAAACTGCCAAATGCCCGTCGGTATAATCTTTATCGACGGGAAATTTTTTTACCGTTACACCACTGGGCACCTCAGTAATCGAATCGAAATCCCCAAGCAAAACATCGGGTATGGCATAATCCTTTAGATAATCGTATGCACCATCTGCGCAGACAACAGACTTCCCTCTGAAATCTATGCCTTGAAGCTCATTTATGCTTGGCGCATTGCCGTTCAGAAATATCAAGCCCTTTTTCATAATTTCATATTGGCAATGGTTTTAGCAGGATCCTTGCTTCCAAAAATTGCGCTTCCCGCCACTATCGCCTCCGCACCTGCTGCGCGAACCTTTTGCACGTTATCCTCGGTAATACCGCCATCAATCTCGATTATGCAGTTGGGGTTAATTTCGTCACGAAGCTTTTTGAGCTCCTCGAGCTTTGCTACCGAATTCTCGATAAACTTCTGACCGCCAAAGCCGGGATGAACGCTCATAACAAGAGCCATGTCACAAAGCGGAAGATACTTTCTTAATACCTCTACGGGGGTATCGGGACTAATTACAGCACCGCACTTACAGCCTCGCTCCTTGATCGCAAGCAAAGTTTCCTCTACCTTGTCGGTCGACTCCACCTGAATGGTAATATAGTCTGCTCCTGCGTCAGCGAACTGCGGAATATATCTTATCGGCTCGGTTATCATAAGATGAACGTCAAGCACAAGATCGGTCACCTTACGAATGTCCTTTATCATCTTAGGTCCAAAGGTGATGTTCGGGACGAAAATGCCATCCATTACATCGCAATGAATCCAATCAGCGCCTGCATCTTGCATGCGGCGAATTTCTGCGCCCATATCCGCAAAGTTTGCACTCAAAATCGACGGAGCTATAAATGTCTTACTCATAATGTTTACTTCCTTTGTTATTTTTTGGCATTAGCCGGCTTAGTTACCCGCTTTGCCTTATTTTCATCGTTTAGATGGCTGCGTCTAAGCTGTCCGCATGCGCCGCCCACGTCATTACCAAAAGACCTTCTTATAGTAGCGGAAACCTTTCGGTCCTTAAGTCGCTGCAAAAATCTCTCGGCATCCTTAGCCGTACAAGCGGTAAGGTTCTTTTCCTTGACGGGATTAAGCATAATCAGATTGACGTGGCTTGGATAACCCTTGGTAATCTGCTCTAATCTTACGGCATCAAAGTAATCTATGTTTTTACCTTTAATCATAGAGTACTCATATATGATGCGCCTGCCTGTCTTGCCAAAGTAATATTTTACCGCTTCAATAATCTGCGCTATCGTATATTTTTTTGCAATAGGCATAACCTCTTGCCTTGCCTCGTCGGTCGTAGCATGTAACGACACCGAAAGAGTAACGCCGTACCCCTCGTCTGCAAGCCTATAAATATTCTCGGTTATTCCGCAAGTAGAAAGAGAAATGTTGCGAAGACTAATGTTGATTCCGTTCGGCGAAGAAACAAGCCTAAAGAATCTTGTTACGTTGTCATAGTTGTCAAGAGGCTCACCGCTGCCCATAAGGACAATGTTGGTTATTTCACGCTTGTCCTTGCTTCCACCCTTGTACCTATTAACAGCAAGCACCTGACCGAGAATTTCTCCTGCTGTAAGATTGCGTACCAAGCCTCCTATGCCCGAGGCGCAAAATGCGCAACCCATACGACAGCCTACCTGGGTAGATACGCACAAGGTATTCCCGTACGCATGCGGCATAAAAACGCCCTCTATAATATTGCCGTCGCTTAGCTGATACAAATATTTTTCCGAGCCGTCCGCCGACTTAAAAGCCTTTTGTATTTCTACGCCAACAGCAAACTGCTCTAACCTTGCCCTCGTCTCTAAGGGCAAAACCGAAATTTCGCTCACCTTAAGACCGGAGTGGATTCCGTGATAAAGCTGTTTTACTCTAAAGCTTGGACTAAGACCCGTAACCTCGGCAAGTTCATCCAACGTATAGTCAAGTAAATTTACAATCATTTTACCCTCCTCAGCCTTGCAACGAAAAATCCGTCACAGCCCTCCGCTAAGTTAGGGAATAGCCTTACCATTCCGTCATCCGAGGCAAAATCATTATTGATTTTATCAAGAACAAAATTTTCGTTAGCTTTTAGAAAGTCATATATATTATCGTCATTTTCTTCCTTAAATACCGTGCACGTCGAGTAACACAGGAAGCCGCCTACCTTTACATAATTTTTTGCGTTTTCCAAAATGCTAAGCTGCAAGCCCTTTATACTCGCTATGTCCTCGGGGTTTTTGTTGAGCAAAACGTCCGGCTTGCTTTTATATACGCCAATACCCGTACACGGCACGTCGCAAATTACAAGGTCAAACTTGCCAAACCACTCGGGCTCGATATTAGTTGCATCCGAAAGGGTAGGAACGACATTCGACCTCATTCTAGCCACATACTTTTTTATAAGCTCTACTCTATGCGGATATTTGTCACAGCAAATCAGTTCTTTGATAGAACAGAGTTCTTCTAAATACACCGATTTTCCGCCCGGCGCGCCGCACAAATCAAGAACGGATAATTCACCCGCAATCCCTGTTATATAGCTTTGCACGGCAATCATCGAAGACAGCGACTGCACTGTAAAAGATGCCCTATTAAGCGTTTTTAATATATTATGCGTGACATAATAACCAAAATTACTCTTTTCTCTTTCGTTTTTTGGTAATTTTTCTTCAAATTCATTTTTTGTTATTACTCGACTATTGTGTCTTATGTGCATCTTTTTGGGAATAGGCGCGGCTAAAAAATCTTTTGTAAAATCATATCCGTACTGCGAAATAAGCTTTTTACAAAGCCACAACGGAACGCTGTAAGCTACCGACAAATAGTTTGCCTCTGGAAGCTCACCCTCTATCGGAAGCCCCATCGTTTCACTTTTACGAAGCACAGCGTTTACAAATCCGCTTACGCCTGCCTTACCTACTCGCTTACATAGTCCCACCGTTTCGTTGATGGCAGCATAAGCGGGTGTTGACATATATCGCATACGATACAGTCCTATTTTTATAAGTATCTTTACACTCGTTTTGGGCGCCTTGGTAGCCAGCTGACTGATAATATAATCAAGCTGAACATTCTTTTCTAAAATGCCGTAAAATAAGTTGGAAATATACGCCCTGTCCCTTTCACTCGTTACTGAATTAAGATGGGTGTTTAGCTGAATAGAGCCATAAGCGTTTTCGATAAATACCTCGGCTAGAAGCTTGTAGCAGATAAATTCTCTTTCGTTATTTTCCAAAATATTCTCCAACCGTTAATTTATTTCCGTTTAGAAACTCCGCGGCAGTCATAACTCTTTTGCCGGGTGCTTGAATTTGATTTATCTTTATTGCGTTTTTTCCGCAAGCAACGATAAAACCACCCTTATCAGCCTTTATTATTGCGCCGAAATCGCCCTCACCTGCGCACTCTACCGCTTCGTAAATCTTTATCCTTTCTCCGTTTAAGCTTGTATAAGCTATGGGATTGGGATTAAAGGCTCTGATTACGGCGCAAACCTCACTTGCGCTTTTGCTCCAATCAATTTGAGCAGCTTCTTTACTAAGCTTTTTGCAACCACTTACAAGGCTTTCGTCCTGCTTCTTTGGCAAAATTTTGCCGCTTTCTATAAGCTCAAGCGTTTTTATAAGCAGCTCAGCGCCCACCTCGGCAAGCTTTTCTGTAAGCTCAAGCGTATTCAAATTGCCGATTTCCACCTGCTCTGCGCTAAGAATATCTCCACTATCCATGCCAAGCTCGGTTTGCATAATGGTTACGCCCGTTACCTTGTCGCCATTAAGAATAGCAGACTGTATGGGCGAGCTTCCTCGATATTTTGGAAGAAGCGATGCGTGTACATTTACAATACCGTAGCGCGGAATATCTATAATTTCCTGCGATAAAATTTGTCCGTAAGCAGCCGTTACAAAAATATCCGCATCAAAAGCTCTAAGCTCTTCTACGTGATTGCGCACTCGTTCATACTGAAATACGGGAATTTCACAGGCAATCGCGCGCTCCTTTGCGGGCGTAAAAATAAATTCCCCCTTGCGATTCTTTGCTCTATCCGGTTGCGAAATCACAGCTACCACCTCGTGGGCACTTGCAAGCCGTTGTAAAACAGTCGCCGCAAAATCGGGAGTTCCCATAAAAACAACGCGCATGAATTACTCCTTAAGGTCTCCAATAACCTTATCTACGTAAAGCACTCCGTCAAGGTGGTCGATTTCGTGACAAAAAGCAACTGCGGTAAGATCGCTTACCTTGTATTCCTTAGTGTTGCCGTAACGGTCCTTTGCCTCTACCCAAACGGTTTTTGGGCGCTCTACCATGCCGTGCTTGCCGGGAATAGAAAGACAACCCTCTATGCCCTTTTGCGTGCCTGCGGTTTTGGTAATTACAGGGTTGATAAGCTCGTAAATAGTCTTGCCATCAACGCTAACGACACACATTCTTTTGGGAATACCCACCTGCGGCGCCGCAAGGCCAACGCCGTCAGCTGCAAACATCGTTTCTATCATATCATCAAGAGTAACGCCAAGGCGCTCGTTAAACAACGTTACCTCAAAGCATTTTTCTCTTAATACCGGCTCATTTTCTTTCAAAATATTTCTAAGTGCCATAATTCACCTCTTAGCTTAAATCGTTAGGATTCGTTTCCACAATTATATTAATTTTATTTGTCTTTGCTTCATCTGCTATTTCGTAAATGCGCGATATCGAATCATATTCAGGAAGTACGCGCATCAAAACCTGTGCCCTGCGCTGATTTTTTATAAGCTTCATGGGCGCCCACATGCAATTAAGATACACAAATCGCTTATCACCCTGCGAAAGAATCTTAATTTTTTCGTATATTCCGCCCAAAGCATTTTTTACTTCAACCTCATTCTCTCCCGACACAAGAATACGAACTATTTTTGTAAACGGAGGAAATTGCGTAACCTCACGCAAATTACACTCTTTGCCATAAAAGAGCTTGTAATCGCCACTCATTGCAAATCTGTACACATAGTGATTGGGCGAATAGGTTTGCAAAACCACCGTCCCGGGCTTTTTATCTCTGCCAGCTCTGCCCGCCACCTGCGTAATCAGCTGGTATGTGCGCTCGACGCTACGGTAGTCCGTAAAGTGCAAGCTCATATCAGCATCAACGATTCCCACAAGCGTAACGTCGGGAAAGTCATGACCCTTGGCTATCATCTGCGTCCCCACCAAGATCTTGGCTTTTTTGCTTGCAAAGTCGCCCAAAATACTCATATGGGCGTTTTTGTTTTGCGTTGTGTCGTTATCCATACGCAAAACCGTTTCGCCGGGGAACATCTCCTTAAGCTTTTCGGCAACCTGTTCCGTACCCAAAAAGCCACGCTTTATATGCTCTGAGCCACATTTGGGGCAAGCCGTAAGCATCTTGTATCTATTACCGCAATAGTGGCACTTTAGCGCACCCTCTTCCTTGTGATAAACCAGCGAAACATCACACTGTTCACACTTGGCAACGTATCCGCACGAACGGCACATAACGTAAGACGAATAGCCGCGCCTGTTAATAAAGATAATTGCTTGATTGCCCGCTTCTATACATTTATAAAGCTCGCTCTCAAGCTTAGCCGAAAACACTCCGGTGTTGCCACCCATAATTTCATTGCACATATTGATTATGGAAATATCAGGCAAAGGCCGCTTGTTTATACGGTTTTTAAGCTCCAACAACTCATATTCACCGTTTTGAGCCTTATAATAGCTTTCAATTGAGGGCGTTGCACTACCAAGAATGATATTACAGCCATTAAATTGCTTACGAAACTCAGCAACCTCTGCCGTAACGTATCTTGGATTACTTTCACTCGTATAGCTTCCGTCGTGCTCCTCGTCAATAATTATAATACCAACGTTTTTCATAGGAGCAAACACGGCCGATCTCGCACCAACCGCAACTACCGCCTCTCCCGTGATAAGCCTGCGCCACTCGTCAAAACGCTCGCCTGCGCTAAGTCCACTATGCAACAAAGCCACACGTGCGCCAAACCTTGCACGAAAAGATGAAAGCACCTGCGGAGTAAGCGAAATTTCAGGCACGAGCATTATTGCAGTTTTGCCTAATGACAGCACCTTGGCTATGCAATGCATATAAACCTCGGTTTTGCCGCTTCCCGTAACACCGTGAAGCAAAAAGGTCTTTCCACTAGAGGACATAACGGCGTTTACCACCGCATTTTGTTCTTGTGTTAGCGTAACGCTATTTTCGTTTACCGCCAAATTAACGTACGGCGAACGCTTAATTTCGACATTTCGCTCTCGCAATATATCCCTCGCCAGCAAATTACGAACACTTGCAGCCGAGCAAACGGTATTGATTTCGGTAAGCGACACCTCGCCTTTTTGCAAAACGTAATTAAGCGCCGCCATCTGCCCTTGCGCCGAGGCACGTATGAGTGATCGGGGCTCGGCAAGCTCAGGATTTACAAAAACATATTTGCGCGTAAGCTCTTTTACCTTTCCGTTACGCATCTGCGTTGGAATAAACAGCCTAAGCGCGTCAATCACCCTAAGGTGATATCTATTGCACATATAGCGCATAAGCGCAAGCATTTCTTGTGTTATTACAGGGTAATCGTCAAGACGAGCCGTCACTTGCTTAATCTTTTCGGGCGGACAATCGGTGGCATCCGTAATGTCGATTACATAGCCCTCGATTTGCTTTTTACCGAAAGGAACCGTGACTCTACAGCCCGGCTCCAACGATAAATCCCCGACTGAATAATCAAAAATCCTATCCAGCTCATCATTACTGATATCAACAATTACCTTAGCGAACATCTTGCATCTTATCCAAAATTACACCCGCAAGCATGGACTTATCCATTTTATCCAGCGGTGTAACACTGCCTTTAGTAATAATCGTAGCTACGTTAGTATCTACGTTAAAGCCAGCGCCCTCCTGCGTAACATCGTTTGCTACGATCATATCCGCATTTTTAGCAACAAGCTTAGCTTTCGCGTTTTCCAAAAGGTTTTCGGTCTCGGCGGCAAACACGACTAATCTTTTTTCCCCTTTGATCTTGCCTATGCTTGCGGCAATATCGACGTTTTTGACAAATTCAAGCTTAAGCTCGGCTGTCTTGATTTTATTTTCGCTCCTGTTTTTAACCTTGTAGTCGGCAGACACTGCCGCCATAATCATATAATCGGCTTGACCAAACACACCACTTACCGCCTCGTACATCTCGTCAGTAGTACTTACCTTTATTACCTCAGCTTGAGGTGGCAAGGGCACGGAAACAAAGCCGCAAACCGCAATTACTCTTGCCCCGCGACACAAAGCTTCCTTTATTATCGCAGCACCCATCTTGCCACTACTCGAATTAGTAACGTACCTTACGGGGTCGATGGGCTCACGGGTCGAGCCAAGCGTAACAAGAACTGTTTTGCCCTCGAGATCACGCTTAGGAAAAAGCACCTTAATCACCTTTTGCACGATGTCCTTCGGCTCGGCAAGTCTTCCCTTACCTACGTCACCGCACGCCAAAAGTCCGCTTTCGGGCTGAATAAATATGTAGCCGCGCTCACGCAAAATCTGCTCGTTCGCCTTATACGCCGCGCTTTCGTACATATTAACATTCATTGCAGGAGCAATAACGACGGGAGCAGTCGTTGCCATAACTGTCGTTGTCAAAAAGTCATCGGCAATTCCGCCGCTAAGCTTACCAACTACGTTAGCAGTACACGGTGCGATAAGAAAAATATCGCACTTTTTGGCAAGCGAAATGTGCTCCACCTCCCATTCTCTATCGGGATCGAAGTTCTTTAGAATGACTTTATTGCCGGAAAGCGTTTCGAACGTAAGCGGCGACACGAAATTTGTAGCGTTTTGGGTCATAACGACATGAACGTCTGCCCCCAGCTTTTTAAGAGAGCTTACAATTTCGCACGATTTATAAACCGCAATACCACCCGTTACGCAAACGGCGACTGTTTTGCCCTTAAGTATCAAGCGTTAGCCCTCGTATGCGAGCTCAACCTTGCCCTCGTACACTTCTTGTGAAGCATACGAAATAGCATTTTTATCGGCTTGAGCAAGCATCTCTGCCTTTTTGTCCTCAAGAAATCTTGCGCGCTGTGCAACGAGGCAAACCAACGCGTACTTGCATCCAACTTCTCCTATAAGCTTATCGATAGGCGGATCAATTAACATAATTTTCTACTCCTTATTCATTAAGCAACTGCTTTATTTTACTTTCATTTCTAGATATTTTATTGCGTTCTGCACAGATTATTGCCTCTGCTTGACTAATTGCCTGCTGCAAATCGTCGTTGAACACTATATAATCAAACATTTCGTACGTCGAAAGCTCCCTTTTTGCCTCGGAGAGTCTTCGCACGATGCTTTCTTCCGAATCGGTTGCTCTACCTCTAAGACGCTTTTCGAGCACCTCGAAGGACGGCGGCATTATGAACATCATTATGCACGAGGGGAACTTGCGCTTGATTTGCGCCGCGCCCACAACGTCAATTTCCAAAATAACGTTTTTACCGCTTTGAATGCTGTCCATAACGAACTTTTTTGGGGTGCCATAATAGTTTCCAAAAACGTCAGCATATTCCAAAAGCTCGTCACGCTCAATCATACTTTCAAACTCGCTTACGGTCTTAAAAAAGTAATGAACGCCGTCTTGCTCCACGCCGCGCGGCTTTCTGGTGGTAGCCGAAATGGAAGCAATGGTATTAGGCAAACGCTCTAAAAGCGAGTTATATATCGTGCCTTTACCAGCTCCCGAGGGCCCTGCTATAACAATCAATAAACCACTCATTATTCTACGTTCCTAACCTGTTCCTTGATTTTTTCGATTTCGTTTTTCATCGCCACTACGTGAGAGGTTATGGTGATATCGTTGGACTTACTGCCCATAGTGTTGACCTCACGATTCATCTCCTGAGCCAAAAAGTCGAGCTGTCTGCCAAGCTCACCGCTTTTACCCAGCGTCGCTACAAACTGCTGGATATGTGAGCCTAAACGGCTGATTTCCTCGTTGATATCCACCTTGTCTGCAAAGAACGCCACCTCGTTAAGCAATCTCGCCTCGTCAATCTCGACCTCGCCAAGATACTCCTCTATGCGCTTTTTGAGCTTGTCCTTATGCTCGGACACAACCTGCGGCGCGCGTAAGGAAACGGCAGAAAGATGCTCCTTGATATTACCCACGATTTTCTCAAAATCCTGTTTTACGCTTTCGCCTTCCTTTTTTCGCATCTCGTCAAGAGCCGCTACCGCCTTTTGAGTTGCTTCGATAAGCATTTCCAAAAGAACTTCGGTGTCCGACTCGGTTGTTACTGTTACAACATCGCCAAAGCGAAGAAGCTCGTAAGCGGTAAGAGTGTCCTTTACTCCAAAGCGATTACCAAGCCCCCTTGCCGCATCCACGTACAGCGAAGCAAGCTCGTTGTCTACCGTGATGGCTTTTTCGCCGCCCACCGACTTGTAATCGTAGAAAAAGTCGATAGAGCCGCGCTTTATTACCGAGGCAATTTCCTTTCTGATAACCTCGTCTCCTGCAAGCAACCACTTGGGAAGCCTTGCGTTAATTTCCAAAAATCTATTATTAACGGCTTTAAGCTCGACTGTAAGCGTTTTGTTTTCGCGCTCTGCCACGCCCTTGCCGTATCCTGTCATGCTTTTCATCAGAATTCACCTCTTATGTTATATTATAACATACGTCAAAAATAATTTCAAGCGTTTATAAGGGCGATAAACTCATTCTCGTCCATAATTTTGATGCCGTTCTTCCTCGCTTTATCCAGTTTGGAGCCAGCGTTTTCGCCGGCAATAACAATCGTGGTCGCGGCAGTAACCGAGCTTTGAACCTCGCCACCGCTCTTTTCGATAATGCTTGCGGCTTCGCTACGCTTATAATTTGCGAGAGTGCCGGTAAGAACAACCTTTTGTCCGCTAAAAATTCCGCCCTCATTTGCACCTTGATAATGTGGATTTATGCCGATATTTATCAGGCTTTCGATGGTGCGATAATGCTTTGCAAAGTAATCGGTTATGCATTCGGCTGTGACCGGTCCCATATCGGGATTTTGCATAAGATCGTCCTCGGTAGCATGCATAAGCTCTACTATAGACCCGTACCTTTTTGCAAGGTCAGAAGCAAGCTTTTTACCTACATTGGGAATGCCAAGCGCATTGATAAAATGAGCAAGATCAGCGTTCTTACTCTTGTCTATTGCAGTGATAAGATTGGATATTTTTTTATCCTTAAAGCCCTCGATTCCCACGAAGTCGCTACTCTTCAAAGCGTATAGTCCCTCGAAAGAATTAAGTCCTATTTTGTCATACAATAGGTCAATCGTTTTTTCACTTAGTCCCTCTATGTCCATACAATCCTTTTCACAGAAATGAACAAGCTTTTGTCTTATTTGGGGCTTACACCCGTACTCATTGGTACAGAACAAATTTGCGCCGTTTTCGCTAAGTCTACTGCCACAGGCAGGGCACACGGTTGGCTGCTCCACAGCCTTACCGCCAAGCGCCTCAGCAACACCAAGCACCTCGGGAATAACGTCGTTACTTCGACGAATAAAAACTCGACTCCCTATTTTTACACCCTTGCGCTGAATATCTCCGAAGTTATTTAGCGTCGCCCTTTTTACAATAGCACCGCAAAGCTCAACCGGCTCGAGGCATGCAATCGGAGTTATTTTTCCCGTTCTGCCAACCTGCCAAATTACGTCTGTTAGCTTAGTCGTTGTTTCTTCAGCTTCAAACTTATAGGCAATCGCCCACCTTGGGAATTTGTCGGTATAACCAAGAACTTCGCGCACGGCAATGTCGTTGACCTTAATAACCATACCGTCAATTACAAAGTCAAGTTTATCCCTATTTACGCCCTTAATTTCCTCAATAATACTATTTATGTCAGACGTAACAAGTAGTTTTTCTGTCTTGAATCGGTTTTCTTGCAAAAATTCTATCATTTTTTGCTGAGTGAGGATTTCCTCGTCGGTAAAGTTTACGTTGTAAAAAATAACGTCAAGATTCCTGGAAGCTGTCACCTTTGGGTCAAGATTTCGTATTGCGCCCGCTACTCCGTTTCTAGCATTTTTAAGCGGCTCCTTTGCACCCTTGTTGTAAGCGTTAAGCGCACTTACCCTCATTATGCCCTCGCCCTGAACCTCTACAAGCCCCTTGTATGGAATCGAAAGGGGTACGGACTTTATGGTTTTTACCTGCTCGGTTACATCCTCGCCCACCGTTCCGTTTCCGCGCGTGGAAGCTACTGCAAGATTGCCGTTTTCGTAAGTCAGACAAAGAGTAAGTCCGTCAAGCTTGTACTCTAAGGTGTACTCTATTTTGCCGCCAAACAGCTTTTTAAGCTTGTCGTCCCACTCGATAAGCTCGTCAAACGTTTTACACTTATCAAGGCTATAAAGCCTGTTTATATGCTTATGCTCTACAAACTTTTTTATCGGATCGCCGCCTACCTTAAGCGTGGGCGAATCGGGCAAAACCACGCCGGTTTGCTTTTCGAGCAAAGCCAGTTCGTCATAAAGCACGTCGTACTCTTTATCCGACACCGTTGGGTTGTCCAGCACGTAATACTCATATGCGTATTTGTTTAGTAGAGCAACAAGCTCCTTCATTCTTTCCATAGCAATCAATCCTCCGCCGTTATGGGCGCATAAGCAAGCGCTATATTCATTCTTCCATATCCGTCAAATTCTATAAGTGCGCTTAGTGAAATTCCACTTCCCGAAAGGGATATAATTTTACCCAAGCCAAACTTTTTGTGTCTTACATTTTGTCCTACTCTGTATCCGCTTACGTCAGTATTTTGTTGCTTAGGTCGGTTATCAATCGGCGTGTACTGCACCTTCTTTTGCTTTGGACGAGAAGAATAATCGTCGTAATCATTATCAAAGCCGTAGCTATCGTAAAAGCTCTTCTTTTGCTCGGGCTTACGCTCGTGCTTGCGCGCAAAGCCGATTTCGCCTAAAAATCTACTTGGAATACTGTCTTTTGTTTTGCCGTAAAGGAAGCGCGAACGAGCATTGATAATATACAACCGCTCCTCTGCTCGGGTTATGGCAACATAGAACAATCTGCGTTCCTCTTCAATTTCGGCATTCGTTTCAGCACGCGATATGGGGAAAATTCCTTCTTCCAAACCTACCACAAAAACTACCTTAAACTCCAGTCCCTTTGCGCTGTGAACGGTTGCAATATTTACCGACTCATTTACAGGCGCATCGTCAAGATCCGACCAAAGGGTT
>SVHR01000085.1 GCA_015055705.1 Clostridiales bacterium
AGGGGCTCGTTCAGTCAGTCCGAGCAAATCAGAGCAGAGAGAAATGTAGAGTATTCGATGCCCACTATCACTGCGGGAGAAAGCAGCGTAACCGTAGACAGCAATATTCCTGCTGTTACCGAAGAAAACGAGCAATCTATCAGCCAGTACATGCTTGATATTCGCTCGGCTAAGCCGCAAAGAATGGAGCAAGAGGTTACAGAGACCAACGAGAAGCGCTCAATTGATAAAAGAACGAAGCTTATTCTTGGTATCTATCTTGCGATAATCGTGCTTTTGTCCTCTCTCGTAATCGGTACCGGAGTTTATCTTACCTCTCATAATGCAAGCGTAGATGACCTTCAGGGCGAGCTTGCAGTAAAGAATGTTGTTTTGTCCCAGCAAGCTGCTGAGCTTGCTTCGCTGAGCGATGTTGATGCGATTCTGGGTAGAGCGTATGCTAACGGTATGGAAGAAATTGAGGATGCCGAGGTAATCAAGCTGCTTCCTATCGAGGACGTTGCGCAACAGCAAGGAACTACAAATTGGTTCGACTCCTTGTGCGATTGGTTAAATAGATAAACAAAATTAAAAAGACTGCCTAATTTATTTCTAGGCAGTCTTTTTTGATTGCAGTACTAAAAATAATTAGCTTCACATACAATGTGCTGATAAATATCAATATTTTGTAGGTGGAGCTTTTTGTTAGCGCCTAAAAAAGGTGGCTTGCAAAGGCCGAGGGAGGCTCTTATCAAAACTAACAGCTTATATCTTACCCGAAGAAGATTGCTTATTATGATTTTGGCAATCGTTTTTATTTTTTGTGTGCTGATAGGTAGACTTTTTTATATTCAAGTTATTGACGGAAGCTCGCTTCAAATCAAGGCGGCAGAGCAATGGTATCGAGATTTGCCGCTAAAGGCGCCCAGAGGATATATTTACGATGCCAATGGGACAGTTCTTGCCGAGAGTCAGGATGTGTATTCGATATACGTTCGCCCTAACGCTGTGACAGATGCCGATACCGTAGCACGTGTGCTTGCAAATACGCTTGGATTAAGCTATGACAAAATCTATACGAGGATAACCACCGAAAGGGTAAGCGAAATTACCATTAAAAAAGCGGTAGACAAAGCAACGGGCGAAAGCATAAAAAAGCTTGGGCTTGATGGAGTGTATTTTACTATTGACAGTAAGCGTAGATATCCTGAGGGAAATTTACTTGCCCAGGTAATAGGCTTTACTAATATAGACAACGAGGGACAAAGCGGAATCGAGGGGTATTATAACCAATATCTTACCGGCGTAGACGGATTTGCTTATACCGAAACTGACATTAAAGGTGTAGAGCTGGAGGATAGCGTTACTAAGTACGTGCCAAGCATTCCGGGCTGTAACGTTAAGCTTTCGATAGATGCAAATATTCAATCATTTGCCGAAGCGGCAGTTATAGACGCAAAGGAAGAGTGGCAAAGCAAGTCAGCCAGCATGATAGTTATGGATTGTACCACGGGAGGAATAGTCGCCGCCGCAATATCACCCTCGTATAATCTTAACGATATTCCCCGTGACGATATAACGATTCTTAACGCACTTACAAAAAATACTCTTATCGTTGACGTTTACGAGCCGGGTTCGACATTCAAGACCTTCACTGCGGCTACCGCACTGGAGCATGGCTTGGATTTGAATAAGTCGTATTATTGCAAGGGCTATCATATGGTTGACGGTCAGCGTATTAAGTGCTGGAAATATATTGGACACGGCAGTCAAAACCTTGCGGACGGCTTTAAAAACAGCTGTAACGTCGTGTTTATGAATTTGGCACTTTCGCTTGGAACCGAGAAGCTGTATGACGGACTTGAGGCGTTTGGCTTTGGACAAAAAACAGGTGTGGATTTTTACGGCGAAAGCTCAGGAATTTTGATGAAGGAAGAAAGCGTAAAAACCGTCGACCTTGCCCGTATAGGCTTTGGGCAAGCAATAGCTGTTACGCCTCTGCAAATGGTGACGGCGTTTAGCGCAATAGTAAACGGCGGTATTTTATACGAGCCGTATTTTGTAGAAAGCATAGACAGCTACGACGGAAAAAACGTCTATACGCACCAAAAAACACAGGTACGTAGGGTTATTTCTGAAAAAACCAGCGCATTACTCCGCGAGTATTTGGGACTGGTTGTATCCGATGGAAGCGGAAAAAAAGCTCAGGTAGAGGGATTTTTTGTGGGGGGCAAGACGGGTACGGCACAAAAATATAACGATACGGGAGTGGCGCAGGGCAAGTATATTTCGTCGTTTATCGGATTTGCTCCGCTTGATGATCCTAAGTATGTAGCGCTTATGATTGTTGACGAGCCGGGTGGTTACGTTTATTACGGCAGTATGACGGCGGCTCCTTACGCTGGTAGTGTATTCGGTAAAATAGCTGACTATTTGGGCATTACGGTAGGCCAAAGCGAGCTTAGCGTACAAATGCCCGAGCTTACGGACGTAGCGCTCTATGATGCAATCAATATTCTTAAGCAAATTGGGCTGTATTACGAGCTTGTAGGAGAAGGAGATAAGGTGGTAAGCACCGTGCCTACGGCGGGAACCATGTTACCTAATGGCGATGCTGTTTTACTTCGACTTGGATAGCCTACAATTCGCCTAAAATCGATAGGTCGAAAAAGAACTTATTTTGCTGTTCCATTGTTTTGTAATGATTCATAAGATAAAATTGTAACAAGTCAAAATGAGGTGCGTATGAAACTTAATAAGATATTAAAATGCGAATTTCAAACCGAGATAGACGAGCTTACGATAGACAGTAGAGTTAATAGCAAAAACGGCTTGTATTTTTGTCTTACCGGCAATAAGGACGGACACGATTATGCTCAGCAAGCGGTAGAAAACGGTGCGGTGGCTATCGTTTGTCAAAGACCGATAGATATTGACGTGCCGCAAATTATTGTAAATAATGCGCGTGCAACAATGACTGCTGCGGCTTCGGCGTTTTACGGTCATCCCGAAAAGAGGGTTAAGCTTGTTGGTATTACGGGCACAAACGGAAAGACGACCACCTCATTTATAGTAAAAAGCATTTTGGAACGCTACAAAAAAAGCGTTGCCGTGATCGGAACAAACGGCGTTTTTTACAAGGATAGACAGCTTCCCTCGGCTCTTACTACGCCAGATCCCATAGACTTGTTCAGAATGCTAAAGGAGCTTGCCGATGACGGCGTGGAGTACGTCGTGATGGAGGTTTCCGCGCATGCGG
>SVHR01000086.1 GCA_015055705.1 Clostridiales bacterium
GCCCATTGGCGGCGTAATCGGTATAGGCTTTGTTCTACTGCTGATTGGGTTGATTGCACACCGAATCGGTATTTCCATTGCAAGTCCGTTTTTTATGCGCGCGCCAATGGTTGTGTTTATAATTTTAACTCTGGGCGCTTTCTTGGCGTACGGAGCTCTTTGTGGCGTTATCATGATGGTATTCCTGATCCTCTACACAGTGGGCTCAATTGCGATGAATCGCAAATATCTTGACTATGATGACATTTTTTAAGGCGCTGTCACAAAAGCATATTAGTGTATGCGCCAATAAAACCCGGAGCAAATTATAAGATGCCTTAGTAAAAAATTTACTATTTGCCAAAATTCGGGCATCACACTTAAACGGTCGAAAAATTGAGCCAAGAACATAGACCCTATAACAAACGAAAAAAGCAAGCGCACGGGTTTAATGCCGTATGCTTGCTCTTTTTTATCCGTTTTTGTAGCCACAAGGCTCACTCTAAAACAGGGTAATTATAACTTAGCGTGATACCCAGTTACGTGTATCACGCTAATTGCTCTTTTTTGTAATCTTATCTTCTTTTGTACAAAATTACGATATGGCGGCCGGGCTCGTGTCCCTCGCTTTTAGTAATAATCTGGTCGTTATCCGCAAGTGCCGAATGTATAATCTTGCGTTCGTTGCTGTTCATGGGCTCAAGCACAACCTTTCTTCTAATCTTAATGCACTTAGCCGCCATTCTGTTTGCAAGAGCAACGAGGCTTTCCTTACGCTTCTCGCGATAGCCGTTGCAATTAACAACCACGTTGTAGTACTTTTCGCCATCACGGTTGATTACAAAGCTTGCAAGGTACTCGATGGAATCAAGGACTTCGCCGTGATGACCAATTAGTGCACTGGACTCGGTGTTAAGCGAAACCATAAGTCTGCCGTCCTCGATAGAGGTCTCGACGCTTGCTTGCACATTCATCTTAGCAACAAGCTCGGTGATAAAGTCCTCTGCCTTTTTTGCTACCTCTACGGTAACCGGCTCGTAGCGGCGCGGCTCTCTCTTTTCAGATACATTCTCGGGCGCTTTTTCCTGGGCCTTATTCTCATTTGCGGGCGCCTTGCTTACAGGCGCCTTGCTTACGCTTTGCTTGCGCTCGGTGCGCTCTACCCTTTCGGTACGATCCTTTGCGGGACGCTCGGGACGTTCAGCGCGTTCGGGGCGCTTGTTTTCTACCGACCTTCTCTCGCCTTCAAACGCTTTTTTGTTCGGTGCGGACAAATGTACCTCGGGTGCAGGCGTGGGCTCCTCACCCTCAACCTTGATTCTTACCTTAGCCTTGCGGAAAAGCCCACCGGGATCAAGTATTTCTACCTCAACCTCCTCAAGGCTCTTTCCAAGCTGCCTCAAGCCGCTGTCGATAGCGTCCTTGGGCTTTCTTCCTATCGAAATAATTTCGAGCATATTTATCTCCTATTCGTTGGGGACTGCTTGTCACCCCAACCTTTTATTTGTTTATTTTGTCATTGGGGTCGATTCTGCCGTGACGGATAACCTCAACCTCTTTTTTGTTATAAGTGCCATCCGTAAGGTTGACGATGAACGTAGTCAAGAAATTGACTATAAGCGTCATAATCGAGTTGGCAACCATGTAAAGGGTGAATGCGCTGGACGAGGTAAGCGCGAATACCAAAAGCATAATGGGCATCATCCAAAGCATAACCTTCATCATTCCGTTGCTGTTTGCGTCGGTAATCTGACCGGACTTTTTTTGCTGACGCTGCGATATAAGCTGCGAAAGAAGGCTGAGCCCCACTACCAGCACCACCATAATAAGATAACCGTTGGTTTCGTACAGGCTTTTATCGGTGCGGATTTTTGCCGTAACGAGGTTATAGGTATCTTCCTTTATAAGGTTTCTGTACATAGCCTCGTTGTCGGTATAGATATTTGCGGGGTTGCCGCTTGCGCTGGACGCAAGGTAGCCGTAGCTGTCCATCGAGGTCTTGAAGGTGCTCCAATCGGGAAGCGCGTCCTTCCACGGAACGTCCGCAACCCACAAGCTCTTTATCCAAAGGAACGACGTATGCGCATTTCTATACGCCTCAAGCGTATCGTCCTGAGCTCTTGCTTGCATAAGAATGCTCATTCCGATGGCAAAATCGGCGTCCGCATCGCTAAGAGAAGCAAATTCCACTCCCTCGTAATCCGCAACAAAATCCGCATACGATTTGCCGACATCGAGATATTCGGTCTTATAGCGCCAAAGCGTCGTAGCGGGATCATTGATTATAACGTAATTGAATTCGTTTTTAATTTCGCTTGCGTTAACCCTAGCCTCAAGCGACTCGCGACTTTCGTAAACGCGAGAAAGCCACTCGTCAATTTCGTCTGCCTCAAGCCCCTCGGTGGAAACCGAAAAGCGCATGCTTTGATTGGTACGCATGTTGTAATCAAAGCCGCTTTGCGTATACGAGGCCACGTAAGCGTCGTGCATTTCGACGTACTGCCTAAACTCCATGTACGCACTAACCGAACGAAGCGCGGTATAAAACGTAATGAAAAGCACGAGCGTAACAATCATAGGCAAACAGGCAGACATATAACTAAAGCCCGCCTTTTTTTGCAATTCCATTTGCTTTTGCTGCAAGGTACGCTTGTCAGCGCCGTACTGCTTTTCGAGCTTCTTCATTTGAATTTGAAGATTCTCGGTGATGCGCTGATTTTTGCGCATCTTGTACTTTTGATAAAAGTCAAGCGGCGAAAGCAACAGCTTCAAAAATACGACAAGCACAACAATTCGCCAGCCGTAATTGCCGATAAAGCCGAAAACATTGATGATAAGCCATTCCCAAAGACCGGAAGGCGCAGTAACATCTACTGCCGACATCAAAAAAGCCATTTAATATCTCCTTTTCGATTGACAGGCACGGGATCATAGCCGCCGTCATGGCGAGGCGAGCATCTAAGCAGTCGCCCTATCCCCAAAAAAACGCCCTTTATGCCAAACTCCTTTATGCTATAAAGCATATACGTCGAGCAGCTTGGATAATAAATGCATACGCTTGGCATAAGCGGCGACATGCATTTTTTGTAAAACAGCACGGGCAAGGCAAAAAGCCATCTAAGGCTGATAACGTATAAAAAAATGTCAATCGGTTTTTTGCGCTTTTTCTTCATAATTATTTAAAAAAGAAT
>SVHR01000087.1 GCA_015055705.1 Clostridiales bacterium
GCTTGCAAGCCTATTTTTTCCATGAACACCGTTGCAAGCCGTTTCACCTACGGCGTACAATCTTGCCATAGAGGTCTTACTGTTGCCATCTACCTCTATTCCGCCCATAAAATAATGTTGTGACGGAACTACGGGAATAGGCTCCTTTGTAACATCATATCCTTCTTCTAAGCAATGCTGATATATATTGGGGAATCGCGTCTTAATTTTCTCTTCAGGTATCGCCGCAAGCGAAAGCCTTACGTATTCCGTGCCCTCTTTTTCCATTTCCGCATAAATTGCTTTTGCTACGACGTCGCGCGGTAAAAGCTCGTTGACAAATCTTTCGCCCTTAGAATTTATAAGGACAGCACCCTCGCCGCGTACAGATTCGGAAATCAAGAACTTTCTGCCGCCCTTCTTCGTGTAAAGCGCAGTTGGGTGAATTTGTATATAGTCTATGTGCTTAAGCTTTATACCGTATTTAAGCGAAAGAGCAATCGAGTCTCCCGTAAGATGGCTGTAATTAGTCGAATGGCTGAACAGTCCACCTATACCACCCGTAGCGAGCACGGTATAGTCAGCAATTATGCTGCTGTACTCGCCTTTGCCGTCATGTCCTATAATACCGTAGCAAGAATTTTCTTCGCAAATCAAGTCTACCATGGTATAGTGCTCAATCAATGTAATATTGCTGCGGCTTCGTACAGCGTCAAGCAAACGGGACGTGATTTCCTTGCCTGTTTCGTCCTCATAAAACAAAATACGAGGCTTAGAGTGAGCGCCCTCTTTTGTATAAGCAAATTCCTCACCATCACGCGCAAAAGCAACACCAAAGGAAACAAGCTCGCCGATAACCTCTCGAGAGCTTTTTATCATAATATCTACCGAATTGGGGTCGTTCTCGTAGTGACCTGCGCGCATTGTGTCCTCATAAAAAGAATCGTAATCGTTCTCGTCACGAAGTACACAAACACCACCCTGCGCCAAAAAGGAATCACTTTTGGGCGCATCGTCTTTGGTTACTATTATAATGTTTTTGTCCGTCGGCAATTTGAGAGCGCAAAAGAGCCCCGCAATGCCGCTTCCGACTATTAAAATATCTGTTTTCATTTTATTATTTTGCAAGGCTTAACATTCTGTCAAGCGGGACAAGCGCCTTAATGCGCGTTTCATCGTCTACCTCTACTACGTTGTTTTCTTTTTCAAGTACAGACAACACACTTTCCAATGTGTTAAATTTCATATCATTACAGCACGGACGCGGATCGGTAAAGTAAAAACGCTTGTCCGGATTATCCAAAAGCAACTGATACTCTACCCCATATTCGGTACAAATTATAAATTCCTTTGCAGGACTATTCTTTGCGTAATTTATTATTCCCGCAGTACTACCAATATAATCTGAGTGCTTCAAGATATACGGTTCGCACTCGGGATGCGAAAGAACGAGCGCCTCAGGGTGCTTCTGCTTCTCGCTAAGAAGCTGTTCTTCTGTCATTGCGGCATGAATAGGACAACAACCGTCGTTGAGTATAATGTTCTTTTCAGGCACTTGCTGCGCTACATAGCTTCCAAGATTTCGATCGGGCACAAAGAAGATATTCTTGTTAGGAAGCGCCTTAACGATTTTAACAGCGTTGGACGAGGTAACGCACACGTCACACTTGGTTTTGAGTGCCGCTGTCGAATTGATATAGCAAACAACCGCAAGGTCGTCGTATTTCGCCCTCATTTCCTCTATAACGCCATCTCTTACCATGTGAGCCATTGCACAGTCAGCTGTCATGTCGGGCACGAGAACCTTTTTGTCGGGGCACAAAATCTTAACGCTTTCACCCATAAACGAAACGCCGCAAAAAACAATAATTTCGGCATCGCTTTCCTTTGCAACCTTTGCAAGATTAAACGAATCCCCCACGCAATCAGCGATTTCTTGAACGTCGCTCGGAGCATAATAGTGCGCAAAAATCATTGCCTTCTTCTCTTTTTTAAGTTGTTTGATTTTTTCTTTCATAATCATCCCTTCCTAAGCAAAAATATTTTACTTACTTGTGCCCCCTATTATACTATAAACCTTTACATCTGTCAAGTCATCTGTAAAGGTTAATTGTAAATATATAAATACTTTCATTATTCCTGTTTCAAGTCTTTCAATCTTACACCAAGAACAACCCAAGTCAATGACTTAGGTTATTCTTGGTTGAGTAAGAGTAACCTAAATCAAACCGTTTACAAGATTATTATCGGTTATTCATAATTATTGTAAGACATAATAAATGTGCGCCGTCGCCTTTATCAAAGTAAAACGCAACATTTCACAATCAGATATAATTAAACGTGTGGTGTTAGCCATAACTCTCCATCAACGAGCATGGATTGCTCCTCGATAGGACGCGATAAATCCATACCGCCGTATTCGATTATATCAAGAATTTTTGCAAAGTCTATTCTTTCGACTGCTTGTTTTATATTATCCAGTTTTTGATGATTATCATTTTCATCGTAAAAATCTATAAAATCTGCATAAGCGATAATAAATATTTTTTTATCGCCTTTCATAATTATTTCAATTTCGGGTTCTACACCGTACGTAACTAAATATTCGATATTTTTAATAAATAATTCAGGTAAATATTTCATTTTAAGCCTTTTTCAATATGTATTTTTTAGAAGCACCAAACTCAACTTCGCCTATAAAGCATATCACAAAATTAAAAATATTACAATAAGAAAAAGAGAAAAATATCCAACCGGCACTACGGCGTGCGCTTGTATAATACAAGTCGGCTCGCTTCGCTCGGTGGCATATAAACGCGTAACAAATTAAATTACTTTCAAAAAAGAAAAGCCTAACTCGATTGACTTAGGCTTTTCTTGTGAGTAATCTAAAATTTTGATACCATATTATAATGTGTGCAAATTTTAGAATGTTGGATGCATTTTCTTGTAATGGGTAGCACCTATTTTAGTTCGATAAATTGGAATTTGTTTAACTGTTTTCTAAAATCCATTTCTTTGACCAAGCAAACAATGTTTCGGACATCAAATTGAAATCTATCTCTCCACCATTTTTCAAATTTAAGAATATATCAACGATAAGCCGTTCAT
>SVHR01000011.1 GCA_015055705.1 Clostridiales bacterium
TTACCTTAAGCTCCTCTAATGCGGTATTCATATAAGAAAAGGTACCACTCATCTTATGCGAGAAGCTTACATACAAAATGTCCTCGCCTGCCGCAAAAACCGGCTCGAAATACTGAATATAGTCGTAGGAGTTGAGCGCCTGCGTTTTTGCCGAAGCACCCTTGCGCATCTTATCAAAAAACGCCTTGCAATCGGTTGTCTTACCGCAGTCATAAAGTGCTTCCTCGCCGCCAACTGTATACGGCATTTCGATAAGCGTTATGCCAAGCTCCTCTATCGTTTTATAGTCGAGCTCGCAATCTGCGTCACAAAAAAATCTACTCATTTCCCCTCTCCTTGTCGATCTTTTGGATATGCAGTGTTATGCCACTACCAATATATTATAAACTATTATAAAAATAAACGCAAGCGTTTTGACTTATAATCTGAGTCCTTTGGGGTAAAGGTTTTTATATCTACCGTCGCTTCCCTTAAATCCGCCAAGCGGTGCACCAAGAACCGTGATTGCACCGTAGCCCTTATGCTCGCCCAAAAGCTCCTCGCCGTGAATGTACCTTTTCAGCTCGTCCTCGCTTGGCTCGTAGCAAAACATTTCATTTCCAAATGCCGAAAAAAAGTGATGGTCTGGCTTGAATATTTTACCCTCCATTCTGCCTATTTTTACCCCGCCCGACACTATTCTTTTTAGAGGCAAATTGTTCTTAAGCGCAGGCACAAAAAACATTCCGTTATTTTCACAGTAATCAAGCCGTTTACCTATCGTTGACATCAAAAACTCATCTACGTTCTTGCTTTTTGCGTACTTTATAGGCTTGAACGACGCTCCTAAGCCACCCTCTTTTTTTGTGAGCGCAACGAAGAATTGCCCCTCGCCAACGCCAATATGCGGATAGAATCTGCGCATACGGCTGTCGGTATAATGCGCAGTATGAGGCAAAACAGACGGTAACGGAGCCACAATCTCGTAGTCGTACTTAGACAAAAATTCCTCAATTACACCCTCGTTTTCGCGCGGGGAAAATGTACAGGTGGAATAGATAAGCATTCCGCCTCTTTTTAGGACCTTGTGCGCGCTATCAAGTATTGCAAGCTGCCTTATTGCACAGCTTACCGAATGCTCCTTGCTCCACTCTACTATTGCCCCTTCGTCCTTGCGGAACATTCCTTCGCCCGAGCAAGGCGCGTCAACCAAAACGAGGTCAAAAATCTCACCCAACGCTTCAAGCTCTAGGGGGGAATGATTGGTTACTGCTACGTTTTTAAAGCCCAAGCGCTCGACGTTGCTTTTTAACACAGCGGCACGCGAAGGATTGATTTCGTTGGATATAAGAAAGTCCACCTTGTGAGCAAGGTGAACGGTTTTGCCGCCGGGTGCGGCGCACATATCGAGAGCCAGCGACGCATGAGCGTCATAGGCGTTAGCCACCGCCATAGCAGATGGCTCCTGAAAATACATAAGTCCTGCGTGATGAAAGGGGTGATTACCCCACTTCTCCTCGCTGTCCATATAGTAAGAGTGGTCAGCAAAAGGCACGGGTGCATACTGCCCCATGCGCAAAAGCAATTTCTTGTCAGTAATTTTGTTGCCATTAACCCAAAAAGCCTTTGTATGCGGCAAGTCATACGAGCGCACAAAACGCTCGTAATCGGGGACTATGGACTGCATTTCCTCCAAAAATTCAAGCGGTAATTTCATACCGAATTATTTGCGCTCCTTATTTACAAGCGACTGCTTTATAAACAACACAAAAAGCGGGTGCGGCTTGTGCGGACGGGACTTAAATTCGGGGTGATACTGTACGCCCACGTGGAAAAGCTTATCCTGAATTTCTACCGCTTCTACAAGCGTACCGTCAGGCGAGGTGCCGCAAACTGTAAGACCGCGACCGCTAAGAAGCTCTTTATATTCGTTGTTAAACTCATACCTATGGCGGTGACGCTCCCAAATCGAATTGGCTTCGTACGCCTTATAAAGGCTTGTTCCTTCCTTAACTATGCATTCGTAAGCACCAAGGCGCATACTGCCGCCCGTGTTTTGCAAGCCCATCTGTCCACTCATTATATCTATAACCTTATGCTTGGAATTGGGATTGAACTCACAGCTATGAGCATCAGCTAAGCCCGCAACGTTGCGCGCATGCTCGATTGTAAGAATTTGCATACCAAGGCAGATACCAAAGTAAGGCAGGTCGTGCTCACGACAATATTTTGCGGCAAACACCATACCCTCGATACCTCTGTCACCAAAGCCGCCCGGTAAAATTATACCGTCACAGTCGCCCAAAAGCTGATGGGCGGTGGACACGTTGATTTCCTCCGAGTCGATCCACTTAAGATCGATATTTGCGCCGTTTTCGATACCAGCGTGGGTGAGTGCTTCCACTACCGACAAATAGGTATCGTACATCTTTACGTACTTGCCGACAAGTCCGATGCGTACCGTTTTGGTGCGATTGTGAGCCTTATCGAGCATATTGAGCCATGCAGAAATATCCGGCTCGTTTTCGGGCAGTCCAAGCTCGCGCGAAACAATCTTGGTAAGATTGCTTTTTTCGAGCATAAGCGGTGCCTCGTACAAAAGCGACACGTCAAGGTTGTCGATTACGCAGTCGGGCTTAACGTTGCAAAAAAGTGCTATCTTGTTGCGAGCAGACTGGCTAAGCGGTATTTCACTTCTTACTACGATAATATTGGGGAAAATACCCTTAGACTGAAGCTCTGCAACAGAATGCTGAGTGGGCTTGGTTTTTATTTCGCCCGAAACACGAATATACGGCGCAAGAGTAACGTGAATAAACATGCAGTTCTCTCTGCCCACCTCATTAGCAACCTGTCTTATGGACTCAAGGAACGGAAGTCCCTCGATGTCACCGGTCGTGCCGCCTATTTCGGTAATAACGATATCAGCCTCGCTCTTTTTGCCTACGGAATAGATAAACTTTTTGATTTCGCCCGTGATGTGCGGAATAACCTGAACGGTCATACCGTTGTATACGCCGTTGCGTTCGTTGTTAAGAACATTCCAATAAACCCTACCCGAAGTAAGGTTGGAAAATTTGTTGAGATTTTCGTCTATAAAACGCTCGTAATGACCAAGGTCGAGGTCGGTTTCGCTTCCGTCCTCGGTAACGTACACCTCGCCGTGCTGATACGGGCTCATCGTGCCCGGATCGATATTGATATACGGATCGAGCTTTTGAGCAATAACCTTAAGTCCCTTAGCCTTAAGCATCATACCGAGTGATGCCGCAGTAATACCCTTACCCAGTCCGCTTACTACACCACCTGTCACAAAAATGTACTTTGTCATAATAATCTCCTTCGTATACTTTTTCCGCTTTTCCGGTCAAATATATATTTTCGCTGTAATTAACTGTCAACACTCCGCCGAGAAGATGCACACTTACGCATTCTCCCCTTGGCAAAAGTCCCATTTTTACGCATGCAACTACTGCCGCGCAAGCACCCGTCCCACACGAAAGCGTTTCGCCGCTTCCGCGCTCGTATACTCGCACCCTTAGTCCGTCACCCGTTCTTTGCACAAACTCTACGTTGACGCCACCCGTAAATATCGAGTAGGTCTGAAGCTGGGCGGCAACCGTCATATCTGCGTTTAAAACGTCGTCCACAAGGATTACACAATGCGGATTGCCTACCGACACGTGAGTAAAGCGTAGATTAAAGCCATCCATAGGTGCATTTATCCTACTAAGCAGCTGGGGCTTGCCCATATCTACGGTAAACGTATCGGCACTTTTTCCTACCAAAACAGTTCTAATGCCCGAATTTGTTTCTACCGTATATTCGTTTTTTGTACTGCGACCAGATAAAATCCTACCTATGCATCGCAGTGCGTTTCCGCACATAGCGCCTTCGCTGCCGTCTGCGTTGAACATTCGCATTTTTACGTCTGCCACCTCTGACGGATACAAAAACACCACTCCGTCGCCGCCTACTCCAAAATGTCTATCCGACATTCTTTTGGCAAGCGCCGACATATCCTGTACTTCATTATCCAAGCAATCGACAAATATATAGTCGTTGCCTGCTCCGTGCAATTTTTCGAAATGCATTTTTCACTCTCCTTGTATATAGCAATAATGCTTATGCACAAATCGAGCAATTCGTAACCGCTATGCAAAAATTTCGCTAAATTGTACGTTTATTTGATGTAATATTTTGTCGTTTTGCCTCGGCGTAAGATGCGAGCACGCATATATCTTAATCAGAGGCTCGGTACCTGACGGACGAACGATTACGTTGCCGCCTGCAAAATCGTACCTTATCATATTAAGCTTGGGCAAGCCATCCTTACCTATAGCATAATCGGTAACAAGCGTTACGTTTTTGCCTGCTATTTGGGTAAGCGGCTGACTTCTTAAGAATTCCAAAAGCTCCTTCATTCTTGCTTCGCCTGCGCTACCCTCAAACCTGTAAGAAAACTGCTTGTGCGCGTAATAACCGTGCTTTTCGTAAAGATCATTAAGCCTATCGCCAAGCGTTTTTCCTTCTTTTTTAAGCTCTGCCGCAATTATTGCCATAAGCTTTGCGCCCACTACGGCATCCTTATCACGAACGTGAGTACCGATCAAATAACCTTGACTTTCCTCAAAGCCAAGCAAGTATCTGTCCGCCTCGCCGCTATGGTTGAGGTTGTTGATAATTTCGCCGATGTACTTAAATCCCGTGGGGACAGCCCTTATCTCGGCGTTATGCTCAAAAGCAATCTTATCCACAAGGTCGGTGCTTACGAGCGTACGCACGACAAGCGGTTTTTTGTTGCCGCCGTAATTGCGGAGAAGATAGTCGCACATAAGAACCCCCATCTCGTTGCCGCTTAGTATAATCGGCTTATTGCCGTCCATAAACGCCACACCTATTCGGTCGGCATCAGGGTCGGTTGCAATAAGTAAATCCGCATTTTCGGCTTTGAGAAGCTTAATACCGCTTTTTAACGCTTCCTTCTTTTCGGGATTCGGGGACTTGCAGGTAGGGAATTTTCCGTTAGGCTCGCTCTGCTTGTCAACGAGAATAACCTCGCTACCAAGCCCTCTTAGCATCTGCGGCACAAGCTTGTAGCCTGTTCCGCACAGCGGTGTAAATACAACCTTAAGCTCCGCCCTTTTGCCCGCACACACGGAATCAATTTCCGCCATATAGTCGGATGTTACCTCGTCGGGAACAAAATTGACAGCACCGCGTTTTAGATAATAGTCAAAGCTATGCGTCTTTACCCTAAAGGCGTCCACCTGAGAAATATACTCGGCAATTTCCTTTGCCGCTTCCTCTCTTATTTGACAGCCACTTTCATCATAAACCTTATAGCCATTGTACTCGCTGGGATTGTGGCTGGCTGTTATCATAATACCAATGTCGGTAGCAAGTCTTCGCACGGCGTACGATAAATACGGCGTAGGCATAAGCGTAGGCGTAATATATGCAGTCATTCCGGCCGAGGTCATAACCGCCGCCGCCTCGCGAGCAAACAGCTCGGAATTGATGCGGCTGTCATAGCTGATTGCCACCTTTTTGTAGCCGTGGTTTTGCATATAGATTGCAACACCCTGCGTGATTTTGCGAACCGTATATATGTTTATACGACCCGAGCCCGCGCCCATAATGCCACGGATACCCGCAGTACCAAACTCTAATTCCTTGTAAAACGCCGAGTTAATTTGATCTTCATTCATTTCCAAAAGCTCACGTAAAAGCTTTCGGTCCTTAACTCGTTTTTTCCATAGTTCGTGCTTTTCGGTATATCCCATATTTATGCCCTCACAAAATAAAAACTACCATCAACAAACAAAATCACCGCGTAGGCGATGATTTGTTTATTTTTTTAGCCTTTGATAAGTCCGAGTTCTTTTGCTTTTTGGGTAAGCTCGTCACGGAACGACGGATGTGCAATCGAGATGATTGCCTTTGCTCTGTCTGCAACCGAAAGTCCGCGAAGATTTACTACGCCGTACTCCGTAACAAGATAATGAAGGTCGTTACGCATAAGCGAAACGGTTGCGCCCGGCTTAAGCTGCGGAACGATACGGCTGATTTCTTTACGCTCGTCGCCGTTGCCGGTACGAACGTTTGCCGTCGAGTAAAGCGCGATGAACGCTCTGCCGCCCTTAGCCATCTGTGCGCCGATTGCTGTATCTGCCTGACCGCCCGTGCCGCTGTATTGCTTTTGTCCGATGCTCTCGCTGCAGCACTGACCGGTAAGGTCAACCTCGAGCGTGGTGTTTATGGACACCTGATTGTCGTTTTTAGCAAGAGTTTCGTAAGCGTTGCAATAGCTGCAATCCATAACGAGAACGTCCGGATTGTTGTTTACGTAGTTATAAACCTTGTCGGTACCCATAACGATGCTCGTTACGATTTTGCCGGGGTGCAAGGTCTTTTTGCTGCCGTTGACTACACCCTTCATCGCAAGCTCTGCAATTCCGTCGCCCAAAAGCTCGGTGTGAATACCGAGGTCCTTTTTGGTTTCGAGGAACTGTACAACCGAGTTGGGTATAGCGCCGATACCGATTTGAAGGTTGTCGCCGTCCTTAATAAACTGCGAAATATATCCGCCGATGGTTCTATCCTTTTCGTTGATGGGAGCCGGCTTATCCTGAAGCATCGGGAAGTCAACGGGCACGAAATAGTCAATGTCAGTCTCGTCAACCACAGCGTCACCGTATGTAAACGGCATGTTGGGGTTTACTTCCATAATAACCGTCTTTGCACGCTTCATAACCTCGCGGTCGTAGATGTTGCTAAGACCAAGCGATACCTTGCCGTCCTTGTTGGGAGGGGTGCAGGTGCCTACGAAGATATCGGGATCGCCGCCTGCGCAAATGGTGATAGCTGTCTTACGCAAATGAGTGGGAGCAAACGAAACGGTGTCGAGAAGCTCATACGCCTTACGCATGGGACCGGAGAAGAACAAGCTGTTGATTTTGATGTTATTGCCGTACTTTTTGTCCTCAAGGAAGGGATACGATCTAAGGGTAAGGCACGTCCAAATACTGAGTCCGCGATTGGTCTCCAAAATTTTGTGGAGGTTACCCATAAAAGCTTGGGGCTCTACAGTAGCATCGCCTACGGCGATTTTGTCATTGTCCTTTACAAGCGCAAGCGCTTCGTCGATTGTGATTGTTTTTGCCATAACTATCTCCTAAATTTAGTCTTAATAATTATAATAATATTGTGGCGAAAAGTCAAATTATTTTTGTAACTTTTCTTAATGTAGACAAACTTAATTTTTACCTCTCAAACAGCTTACCTATCTCAAATAATACGTTTTCGGCATTCTTTTTGCCTACAAGCTGAACGCCTATGGGCAAGCCGCTTTCGCACTTAACGCACGGAACGGAAAGCGCAGGCAAGCCTGCAATGCTGGGCGGCTGTGTGAAGATGTCCGAATAAACAATTTCCTTATTGTTTCGGTCGTCGGTGAACTTAAACGCTACGCTGGGCGCAGACGGTGAAACTATTATATCACATGACTCAAATGCCTTTTCAAATTCACCGATAATCTTATTTTTTACACGCTTAGCTCGCTCTGCAATTTCGGGATGAGCAAGCACGTATTCGCCTATTAAAATGCGCTTTTTTACCTCTATACCAAGCTTGTCGGTGCGCTCCTGCGCCGAGCCGATATTCCTAAGATTGTTTGCAGACTGAGTATTTCCCAACGCTCTATATGTAGCAAATGCGGCATCCGCGCTGGGCAAGCTTACTTCTACGAACTTGCATCCAATACTGCTAAGCACCTCTTTGGCACGCTGAATAACTTTTTTTGTATCCTCGGTATACCAATGCTCGAACTCGCGTACAAGACCAACGGTAAGACCTTTTACCTCTGCCTTTTCCATCGATCTGCCGCTAAGCACCTCGAACATAAGTCTATTTTCGTCTACGGTTTTGGTGATGGGGCCAATCTGGTCCATATCCTGCGAAAGTGCGTACATTCCGCTTCCGTCAATACTGCCAAGCGTAGGCTTTAGACCAACCACTCCACAATACGATGCGGGCTGACGAATACTTCCGCCCGTATCCGAGCCAAGCGCCGCCATGCACAGTCCGGAAGCGACTGCCGCCGCCGAGCCACCACTGCTACCCCCGGGCACGCGCGTACGGTCAAGGGGGTTAAGCACGTTGCCGTAAGCAGACGTTGCGTTTGACGAGCCCATTGCGAACTCGTCCATATTGGTCTTGCCCACGATTACAGCGCCCGCCGCTTTAAGCCTTTTTACAGCCTCGCAGTCCTCGGTATCCTTATCTGTAAGAATTGCCGAGCCGCAGGTGGTAACGCTGCCTATATATCTCATATTGTCCTTTATTGCAACGACTGCGCCAAGAAGCTTGCCGTCAAAGCCAAAGCGAGCCTTGTCATCAATCTCCCTTGCTTGTGCCAATCCGTCAAGCATAGAAATAAAGCAATTGTCGCCACTTGCATTTATTCTTCCCAAATATTCGGAGGCAATCTGCTCTGCCGAGCGCGCTCCGCTTTTTACCAGCTCTCTTGTCAGCTCAAGAGAATTATTATTGTCGCCGTTATTCATTTGATTCTCCATCATAAAGCTTAAGCGTTTCGAGCGAAGCAATCGCTTGCGCGGTAATATCAAACAACTCGTCGTTGTCTGCATCGTTAAGATTTGCCTTGATTATTAAACTTTCAAATTCTTGTCTTGTCATAAGCATAATTATACAACTTAATAAGTTTGTAGTCAACGAATTTATGCCCCCTTGACACAAATAAAAATCTCGTATATAATATTCGTATGCATCCGTATCTGTTTGGAATCGAGGCTCTACCCTCTTATATTGTATTTATCTTTATCGGCATTGTAGCAGCTTTTATATGTTATCGTTTTTTGGCGGACAAGGTCACGCTGGATCAAAAGAGCTTTGTCTTTTTTGGCGTTGCGGCAATAGCAGCAACCGCGATAGGCTTCGTCTTTGCCTGGCTGTTCCAGATGCTGTATAACTTTATCGAAAGCGGCGAATTCGGTAGCGGCATAACCTTTATGGGTGGACTGCTTGGCGGCATAGCGATATTCTTTGCCACATATTTTTTGTTTGGCAAAAAACACAAGGATCAGCTACCAAAATTTGTGAGCGTTGCTACGCCGTGTATCGTGCTTGCTCACGGCATAGGCAGAGTGGGCTGCTTTTTGGCAGGGTGCTGTTACGGCAAAACAACAAGCTCCTTTATCGGCGTTCGCTTTGTAGAAAGCATTAAAAGCAGCGGCGAATATGTCATGGGTGACCCGAGAATACCTACACAGCTAATTGAGGCTATATTTTTATTTGCGCTTTTTGTGGCTCTTTTGCTTATAATTTTTAAGCTAAAAAAGCCTCAGCTTTCAATTTTAATTTATCTTTACTCATATTCTATTTTTCGATTTATGCTTGAATTTTTGCGTGACGACCCACGCGGCGCCTTGGTTTTGGGGCTCTCGCCCAGCCAGGCTTTGTGTATCCTTATGCTGATTGCCGCAGTCCTTACGCACGTAATATTAGCACGAAAAAAACAAAGCTAATTACCTTTTGCAACAAAAAACGGAGATACGTATGCGTGTTCTCTGGTAAAGAAAACACGCATAAAGCAAGTAACAATATAGCACCAAACAAAAAAAAGAGAGAACATCAGGCATCTAAAATTGAGCCTTTTGTCCTCTATTTTATATTGTTATAATAGCTTGTACTTTAACCATTTGCAGCCAAACGAACTATTTTGCTTAATTAGCTTCTAACATTAGATTTTTAGATTTCTCTATCGCTTTATCCGTTCCTAACCATACGACCTTCCCTTTTCTTCCAAAATTAACCTCTTCTTTTGCTTCCTCAAGCTCTGCGTATAACTCCTTGAGCTCATCTTCATATCTATCAATTTCTGAACTGCTGAGATCTATATCAAACTTTTCGAGAATACATTTTATCTGCTTAATTTGAAGCTCTATTGCTTTAATTTCTGCCTCATATTTCTGCTGTAGTATCTCAAAAACAAGCTTTGCATATTTTGTATTTTCGTATTTGATTATGTAAATAAAATCATCGCCATCTTCGCTATACGCCATAAGCTTCTCTGCTTCGCCAATATCAAGCTCATCTTTATCATCCAATATTTCAACCTCATAGTCAGCTTCTTCTAAGCTCTTCTTGGCAATGTCAAAGTTTAATTCGGGCTTTGCTGAACACGCTGTAAATACGAAGATCATCGACACAATCATAATTAATGCTAAAATTTTTGTTTTCATATAATTTTTCCTTTGTAAATAGGTTATACCAAATTGGGATATTTTGATTATATCACAATGTTATAATCATGTCAAGAGAATTTGCAAAGGAAACAAAATGACTTTTAGACTCAAAGAATTACGGAAAAAAAGAAATATATCGCAGCTCAAGCTTGCTTTAGACCTGAATATGAATCAAAACACCATTAGCAGATATGAGAATATGGAGCGCCAAGCAGATTATGAAACGCTTGTTAAGTTTGCAGAATACTTTGGAGTCTCTATCGATTACTTGCTTGGAAGAGAAGACGATAAGGAATAAAACACATGTTGCATTTATATAAAAAACGGAGATACGTATCTCCGTTTTTTGTTTTGTTGCGATTTAGTTATTTAAATAATTAAGTACTGCATCAATTCCTTTTTTTGCCGCGAGTTCCTTAAAGTTTACGTACTCGCCTATATCGCCGCCATCGCTTACTACTCTTAAGACGGCGAATTTTACATTTGCCTTGGTGCAAATTTGAGCCACCGCGCCCGACTCCATATCGAAGCCGATTGCGCCAAAATGAGTGGTAAGGAAATCTACCGTTGCCTTATCCGAAACAAACCTATCACCCGAGGCAATTACGCCACGAGCATCACAGGCAATACCGTCCGAAATATCACTTGTCTTTATGTACGGACTGTCAAAGCCGTCAAGCTTACCAAGCTCGTCACCAATTGCAGTGGTGTCAAAGTCGTACTGCACGACGCTTGTTGCCACTATCGTCTTACCTGTACCAATACTGCCACCGCACACGCCAAGGTTGATAAGCTCGCTAACACCAAAATTACTTATGAGCAATGCTGTAACGGCGGCGGCATTTGCTTTACCTATGCCGCAAAGCGCCACAACAAGCTTTTTGCCAAAAATCTCGCCTTTTATAAATTCGTAGCCGATGATATTTACCTTTTCTTTATTTTCCATAAGCGCAACGAGTCCGCTTAGCTCTACTTCCATCGCGCAAATTACACCCAACATTTTTATTTTCTCCTTTTGTTTTCCTTTATAGACAAGCTATTATGTCCGAAGCCGTAACAGCATTTTCGCCCTTAATTGCCGCCGCCTTTTCGCCACATCTACCAAAGTGATGGCAAGCAAGTGCTGTTGCTTGTAATGGGGTGGTACGGCAAAGATACGCTCCGATAATTCCGGCAAGAGCATCACCGCTTCCGCCCTTTGCCATAGCCGCGCAACCCGAGGTAACGCTGTAATCGGTTATACCGTCACTAATAATTGTATACGCGCTTTTGCATGCGATAACGGCGCCGATTTTTGACGCGCTTTCGCTTACACTATCAGTACCCAAAGCCTTTTGTATCCTCTGGTACTCGCCAACGTGCGGAGTAAGCACAAGGGTACATCTTTTATTTTGCTTGCACAAAGCCTGCGAGCCTACAAGGGCGTTTATACCGTCCGCATCGCATACGAGCATACCGTTATAGTTACCAAAAAGCCACTCCAAAATGGCGGGCAAACTCGGGTTTGCGCCCATTCCCATTCCTATAACGATTACGTCTGCTTTTGTTGCAATTTCGCTTAACGCTTCTTCGTCAAAGCATATCATTCCACTTTCGTCCGGCAGTCCCTTTAGCATAATTTCCTTTACTCTCGGGCAATATGCGTCCAGCATTGACTGCGCCACGCACAGCGTAGTCAGCCCCACACCTGCACGCACCGCCGCCTCTGCGGTAATGAGTGGCGCACCAACCATAAAGCCGTTGCCGCCGATTACAAAAACTCTCCCGTAGTCGCCCTTATGCGTAAATCTTAATCTCGGCAAAAGCTCCAGATCACCGTCCGTTACCGTAACACCCGGCATAATAGGCTTTACTTGAGCAAAAGCGTAAGATGCCACGGCAAATGCGTAATCACGCTCGTGCGAAAGACTGACGTAAACCTTGCCATCAAAAAGCTTTTGTGCGTTGCCGTGCAAAACCACCTCGGGAGCCCCCATGTCGTTATGCAACACCTCGATATCGGTTAGCGCAAAGCCGCGAATACCCTTGCCGCTAAGCTTAGCTACCGCTTCCTTGGCTGCATACATAGCGGCGTAGCTTTGATACGGATTGCACTGTTTTTCTGCATACGCTTGCTCGTTTTTTGTAAAAACTCGCATTTTGAAACGCCCCAATTCAAGCGCACTTTTTATACGCCTTATGTCAACTATGTCTGCACCTATCATACGTTTACTGCATCCCAAACGGCACGCTCTACCGCCTCTACGCAAGCCACCTGCAATTTGATTTGCATAACCTCCTTATCTCCGACGGAGGCGCAGAACAGCGTGTCGCCGTCAAATTCTGTATGCACGGGATATATGGTTTTTGCAAGTCCGTTGTGAGCAATCGCGGCAAGTCTATTTGCCTGTACCTTGGTGAGCCTTGCGTCCGTAATGATACAGCCGATAGTAGTGTTTGCATTCTTTGCATTAAGGTGTGCCATGGCAATCGCCATATTTGTGTCAATGAAAGTATCGCCCATTCTTGCCCCTGCAATAATTTTGCCGTCCTTGCGTACGTCGCCAAACGCGTTTACAACGACTACGGCAACAACCCTTGCGCCGTCTACAGACACCTCTGCTACGCCAAGTCCCGACTTAGAGCAATTTGCGTGCCCCAAAATCTTGCCTACGGTCGCGCCTTTTCCCGCGCCTACCTTGCCGCCCTTTCCCGTTTGAGCAGCAGTAATAACAGCTTCGCGCCCCATCTCGGCTGTGGGATAGTGATACTCCTTGTCGTTAAGGTCGTAAATAACTGCCGCGGGAACGATCGGAACTATTTTGTCCGAAACCCTTACGCCCTTTCCTGCCGCCAGTAATGCTTCCATTGCTCCGCACGTTGCGGCAAGTCCATAAGCCGAGCCACCGCAAAGCATAACGGCATCCACGTGCTCATTGGCTTTGTCACTACCAAGAAGCGCCGTTTCTCTTGTGCCGGGCGCGCCGCCACGAACGTCACATCCGCAAATTGCGCCATCGTCAAACACGATTGCAGTAACTCCCGTAAAATCATCGTTTACATTTCCTATTCTTACGCTATGTGGTAGCTTTATTTCCATAATTCACTCCTTCCTATACTTTCGTTGATTTCGTCGTATTCAAAGCCACGATACAGCAAATAGCTGATTAGCTTCTTTTTATCCACGTCTTTGTGAGTGCGGACGTACTTATCTATACATTTAGCACATGCGCTGCTCTCGTCAAGCTCGCATAATGCATCAGCAATTATTTGCTCGGGCACTCCTGCTTTTTTTAGCTCTAATTCTATTCGTCTTGCTCCGCGCGCCTCGCCGTAGGTGGCTACGTACGCTTTTGCAAAAGACTCGTCACCGACGTATCCGTACTCTTTTAGCTTGTCTATCGCCCTTTGCGTAGCAGCAAGCGAATAGCCGTTACGCACGAGGTAATCGCTCATTTGCTTTACGCTTACCGTCTTTTTTACGGCATATTTCAACGCGCGGTTAAAGGCAAAAACGTTTCCCTCTTCCTCCTCGATTTGCTCAATATCGGCAGGCGAAAGCTCTCTGCCTGCTTTCAGGCCGAACTTAACCGCCGTTTCGTAATGCACCCCAAAGGCAAACCTTCCGTCTATATGCACGTTGAGTCTATCACCTTTTTTTTGCGGCGTGATTTGTGTAATCTCGTTCATGCCTATATTATAACCTATGAATAAAAATTTTGCAAATGCAAATACTTGTTTTATAAAAATTAACGGCGTAAGTCTTACAAAATTATTTTGATTAAGCAACGCGCCGAATAAAAAACGGAGGTCAAAAAGATGACAAGTAAAAATTTGCAACAGCTATCCGAGCTTTTGGACAGCGAAAACCTTGCTTACCGCAAGTGCTGCAACTATGTTTCGGAATGTGAGGACCCCACTTTGAAAGAAAAGTTGGGCACCTATGCCAACAATCACCGAATCAGATTCGAGGCATTACTAAGCTATCTTAATTCAAATGCGTAACTATCGCCATAGCTAAAGGAGGAAAAAATGGCTAATATCAAAACTAAACAAAGTTCTCTACAAAAAAACACAACTTCGATAACTAATCCTAATACAAGAAGCAATACAGGCTCGTCCAGTAGACCTGTAAGAAACTGCGAAACCTCTACCGAATTTGCGCAAGACGTATGCAAGCTTTCGGATAAGGAAATCATTTCGGACGTTCTCGGCTCGCACAAGTCGCTGGTTAAGCTGTACGGCACAGCACTTTGCGAAACATCTTGTCCCAAGCTTCGTACCTTGATTGACACTCAGCTTAGCGAGTGCGCAGAGGATCAGTTTGACGCCTTTTTGTATATGAACGAGCGTGGCTTGTATCCCACCGATACAGCACCCATGCCCAAAGTCAATCAGGCAAAAAAGAAATTTACTGCTTGCGAAACATTTATGAAAAAGTAAATTAGCAAAAAATCCAACTACTAAAGTTGGATTTTTTGTTTTACAGCTCCAAAAATTTTGTTAGATATTCGCCGCTTGCGTTTTTTAGAACGTCTTCCGTTTTTCCATCGGCAAGAATTTTCTCTCGTCTTACCACAACCAAATAATCGGGGTTAAGTCTTTTTATATCACCACCGTCACACGAGGAAACAAGCACGTAACCACCCGAGCTGTTTATAAGCTTAGTTATGGCGTGCTCGTTTTCTGCACCCAAAAAATGGTACGGCTCGTCAAACATCGTCACCTGCAACTGCCGCATAGAAAGCCGTGCGCCAAAAAACTTTATAAGCTCTGCTTTACAAAGCGACTTTATTTTTTTGTTTGGGTCAAGTCTGAATTTTTCGGCTGCGACGTATGCGAGCTTTTTTGTCTCCGCTTTTTTTGTGCCTCTAAGGCGCGCTGGCAAGGCAAGCTGTGCAAGAACCTTTCCGCCTTGCGGTATGGAATTCGCGCCTACGTATGCAATATTTCTGTACCGCGGATGGTCTTCCTCTATATTGATTCCATCAATAATTATTTCACCGTCGGGGATTTCCTTAATGCCGCCGATAACTGAGAACAGCGTGGTTTTATATGACCCAACCTCGCCCAAAATCAAGGTTACCCCTTTGTTAAAAGCAAAGTTTAGAGTTGTTATTTCTTCGCCGTAATATTCAATCTTTACGTTCCGTACCTCAAGCATAATTATACTATATCACAGCCGCAAAAAAAATGCAATCCTTTTGTGACGGGCTGTAGAATAATAAACGATAAAGCCTTTTGGGGAGCATATGTGCTTGACAATAAAACCTAAAGATAATATAATACAGCTATGGATTTTTCACAGATTAAAGAGATTGACAATAAGTATTCGATTATTACCTATCCGCGCCATAATTTGTGCATGGTACGAAGCGAAGGTAACTGCATGTACGACACCAACAACCGTGCGTACGTGGATTTTGTTGCAGGTCTTGGCGAAAGCTGTCTTGGCTACAAAAACGTTATGCTCTCTGATGCAATCAAAGACCAAACGGACAAGGTTATAAGTTTTTCTAACCTTTATTACAACGAGCTTCACTCTACGCTTGCTCAAACAATCTGCGAAAAAACTCCCTTTACCAAGGTGTGCTTTTGCAGCAGCATAAGCGATACCCTGTTTATTCTTGCTACTATGGTACGCAAATACTGCGTAGAAGCCAAGGACGAGCGCGACACTATTCTTGTAGTAACCGAATCCGAGGGTAGATACGACACCCTGCAAACGCGCGACCTTAACCTTAAAACCGTGCGCCCCGACATAACGGAATTCAAAAAAGCGCTTACCGACGACGTATGCGCGGTTATGTTCTGCCCTATCGAGGTTGAGCAAGGCGTAAGACTTAATAAATACGAGTTTATTTTGTCCGCTTATGCGCTGTGCAAATTCAAGGGCACCCTTGTGCTTTGCGATGAAACCGGCATAGGTCTTGGCAGAACAGGTAAAATGTTCGCCTTCGAGCAGTACGGTGTTCAGCCCGATATAGTTTTGATTGCGCGCGGCATGGGTGGCGGTATTCCTATTGCGGCAGTGCTTTCTCGCGGCGAAATAGCAACCACCCTCTCACCGTCCGACCGTATTAACACCTCGAGCATTTCGTCCATCGCTCTTGCCACCTCTCTCGTCGTAGTCGAGCGACTCAAATCGGGAATGCTTGCCGAGGTAGAAGCAAAGGGCGAATACCTTATAAACAAGCTAAGTAAGCTTAAAAAGCACAACTTTATAGTGGATATTCGAGGACTTGGACTAGTTGCCGGCATAGAGCTTAAAGAAAATCTTAATGCCGCAAAAGTTGTAGGGCAAATGGAAAACCTCGGCTTTTTGATTGACCAGACCAACCGTAACACCTTACGCATTACCCCGCCCTTTACCATTTCGGAACGCGAAATCGACAGCATGTGTGACGCCTTGGCTCAAATCTTTGCTCAAACAAATTTGTAGAAATTAAATAATATAATACAAAATAATATAAAAAAATAGCAAACAACATGCCAATTTTGTTAGTTTGCTTTTTTTATACAATAATAACTCTTGCTAAAAATCACCGTTTATCAAGTCATCTATACTAACGCTGAAAAGAACGCAAAGCTTACGCAACATATCGATGCTAGGTTCAGTCCTGCCCTGCTCCCAATTTGCATAACAGCTTTCCACAACCTTGAGTTCGTATGCCACTTGTTTTTGGGTTAGCCCACTAATCTTCCTTGCTTCTTTTAGGTTTTTACAAAATTTTGTATCCATAAAAAAATTTTACACTTCAACTACACAAAATGTCTTGACACTAGACATTTTATCTAGTATAATTAGTTATAGCTTAACCACTTTTTAATTTTATTATAAAAAGGTTAAAAATTATGTATGAAAAAAGGAGAAAATTATGGGTCAACCAATGAAAAAATCGTTACTCAACAAAAGCAACGAAGAACTTGTTAGAAAATATCACTCAGCCCCATTAAACAGTGTAGTTTGTTATTCTGTAATAACCATTATACTTGTAGGCGCATTGATACTTTTGGGAACACTTTCTTCAGAAAGTTCCATCTACCTTACTTGGATATTAATAGGCATTTGTATAATTGCCCCTGTTATAGGCGAATTAATTTGTCCATTAGGATTACAAAAGGAAATATCAAAAATTTTAAACAGCCGTGGCGTAGACGTATGGAAAAAAGGCAAAGAGTTAGGCATCAGCATCAGCTATAAAAAAGCAAAAGCTTTACTTACTATTTCAATTATTCTATGGGTTATAAACTTCATATTTAAGATTTTTGGTGGATTACTGGTATGCGCATTTGCGCTAGTCATAGCCGTTGTAGTGGGAGGTTTTTTGATCCTCGCATCATTAGTTTTTCAAGTTGCCAGAGTAAACGGTTTAGCAAGCGCTTGCATGAGAGGCAGTAAGCTTGCAACCATACCGCTTAAGCTTGCAGGAAAACTCTTAACCTCCCTCATTTCTTTTTCTGTTTTTTCTGATAGAAAAGAATCACTTAGCAAATACAAGACAAATGAAAAGTCTTATAGTGCAGATGCATTAGAAACTGATCCAAAAAAGATGAGTAAAGAGCTTTCTGATTTACAAATTGATCCCTACTTATCACTTGACTCTGTAGTTTCTCCAAGTTCACTATGTAAGATTGTAAAGAAAACCGTTGAAGCCAGCGCAACTAATGTTTATTTTACAATAGAAGCAAAAATGGATGCATCATTAAGCGAAACAAGCTCTGATGTTTTATATTGTGAACGTGAACTTGAATCGCAAGCAAAGAATATTCTTAAAAAGCAGATAAACAAATTTTTAAAAGATTATCCTAATGCAAGCGACGTAAAAGTAGATGGCGAAATAATAATTACACATTAGCGTTAATTAAAATAACTTATTGATCTCATGAGTTTATTAATAAAAATAGCAAGCACAAATTTATGTGCTTGCTATTTTTATTAAAGTTATATTGTCTTGACAAATGCTTTATAGTAAATAATTTTAGTCGTTTGATTGCAATTTATCCAAAGACAGATAAAACGCATCTATAAAGTTTTGCATAAAATATTGTACGCATTGCATATCCGCCTTATTAAGCGCGGCTAACTGACTCTCGAATGCGCTGTTATATTCGGGGTTGCCGGCATTTATTTCCTCTATACACTTGATGTATGCCGAAAGCTTGTCGGCATACTTTACCACCTTATACTCGTCACTCGTCTTGTCGGTAATGTATCCCTCCAGCTCGCACTTAAGCTCGGGCGGAAGCTGAGCAATGATTTTCTGCTCTGCCTCCCACTCAAGCTCCTTATAAGCAGTCGTAATGCTACTGTTAAAGTACTTAATGGGGGTAGGTAAATCGCCCGTAAGCACCTCGCTTGTTTCGTGATAAAGCGCAATCACGGCTGCTCGGTCGGCATTAAGATTGCCACCGAACAGCTTGTTTTGTATTACGCACAGCGAATGAGCAAGAAGTGCTACACAGTGGGAATGCTCGGCAACGTTCTCGTTGAAGTTGCTTCGCATAAGGCTCCACCTATTGATAAACCTCATTCTATGCAAAAAAGCGTAAAATTTGTACATTTGTTAGTTGTTCTTTCCCTTTATAACCTTTTCGGTAACGGTAGCAACGTTTTGGGCAGTAAGTCCGTAGTAGTCAAACAATTTCTTTGCCGGAGCCGACTTGCCGAAGGTATCCATACATACGCAAGCGCCGTCCATACCAACGTACTTGCCCCACGACATGGACGAGCCTGCCTCTACTGCTACTCTTGCGCGAACAGCGGACGGCAAAACGCTTTCCTTGTAATTTTCGCTTTGCTCCTCGAAGAGTCTAAAGCACGGCATCGATACTACGCGCACCTTAATTCCGCGTGCGTCAAGAAGCTTTTGAGCCTCAAGTGCAAGGCTAACCTCCGAGCCGCTTGCCATAATGATACCGGTAAAGTTCTTTGCATCGCTGATTACGTAGCCGCCCTTAAGTGCGTTTTCGCCGGACGAAGCAAGAATGGGCAAATCCTGTCTGGACTCGATAATGCAGGTCGGGCTGTTACCCTTAACTGCGCTGATGTAAGCTGCCGCTGTTTCCTTAGCGTCTGCCGGACGGAACACGTCAAGTCCGGGCATAGCACGAAGTCCCGTAAGGTGCTCTACCGGCTGATGGGTAGGTCCGTCCTCGCCAACGCCAATGCTGTCGTGCGTAAATACGTACATTACGGGAAGCTCCATCATTGCGCTCATTCTAACAGCGTTCTTCATATAGTCGCTGAATGCAAAGAAGGTGGATACGTAAGTTCTGAAGCCGCCGTGAAGCTGAATGCCGTTGGCAATAGCCGCCATAGCGTGCTCGCGAATACCAAAGTGAATATATCTGCCTGCGCCGTTCTCCTTAGAAAGCGAATCCTTGCCAAGCAATGTGGTAAGGTTAGACGGACCAAGATCCGCCGAGCCGCCAACAAGTCCGGGAATCATGTCTGCAAGCTTGTTAAGAACGATATGACCTGCCTTTCGGGTAGCCATCTTTTCGCCCTCGAATTCGTAAAGGCTTGCTTCGTCGATCTTTACCTTGCCGCTAAGGTCGGTAATGAACGCCTTGTACTCGGCAGGATACTTGCTTTCGTATTCTTTAAGGAGCTTGTCGTGCTCGCACTTGAATGCCTTTTTGCGCTCGATAATTTCTGCGTAATGTGCGCGAACCTCTTGGGGAACCTCAAACGGGCCGTACTCGTAGCCGAGCGCCTTTTTGGTTGCCGCAACGCCGTCTGCGCCGAGCGGGGCGCCGTGACAAGCAGACATACCTGCTTTGGGGGAAGCGAAGCCGATTACAGTCTTTACTATAATAATGCTCGGCTTTTCCTTTTCTGCCTTAGCTTGCTGGATTGCCTTGCCGATAGCCTCGATATCCTCGCCGTTTTCTACGTAAAGCACCTGCCAGCCCATAGCCTCGTGACGCTTGCCTACGTCCTCACCAAATGTAAGGCTGATGTTGCCCTCGATGGTGATGTCGTTTTTGTCATAAAGCATAATAAGCTTGTTAAGACCAAGGTTACCTGCAAGCGAAGCCGCCTCGTAAGCAATACCCTCTTGCAAGCAGCCGTCACCCGTAAACACGTAGGTGTAGTGGTCGACGATATCAAATCCGGGCTTGTTGTACTTAGCCGCAAGCATCTTTTCTGCCATAGCGAAGCCTACTGCGTTTGCAATACCCTGACCAAGCGGGCCGGTGGACGTTTCTACGCCCGGGCAAATACCGTACTCGGGGTGACCGGTGGTAATTGCTCCGAAT
>SVHR01000012.1 GCA_015055705.1 Clostridiales bacterium
TACGTCGTAGTAATACATTCCGCTCTCGATGGTGCAAGCGCCCTCGTGCAATCTTTTGATGTGATGCTCGCCATAAACCCTTTTTAGTGCGTCCACCTCGTCCTCGAGGGCGACAAGCTTCTTTAGTCCCGACCTGTCGCGGCTCTCGATAACGCCAAGACCGAGGTCGAACATTTCGCTAACCCTGCCGTACATAACGGCAAGCTCTGCCTGCGCATCTGCCGAAAAGGCACAGCCTTGCCTGTTTAGCTCGTCAGCAAATTCGACGAAGTTGCGTGCGTGGTCGCCTATACGCTCGATGTCGCTGATAACGTGGTGAAGCGAGCCAACAAGCTTTTCGTCCACGGCGGTAATGCTACCGTGCGTGGAGATTTTTATAAGGAATGATGCAATCTCTCGGTTGAGCGTATTTATCGTTTGCTCGTTGTCAATAAGTGTGTCGCGCTGACTCATGTCGCCGCCAAGCGCCTTGATTGCAATGCCGAGATTCGCCTTAGATAGGTTTGCCATTCTGAGGATTTCCTTTTGAACCTGCGCCACCGCGATTGACGGAGTTTCGAGCATACGGTCGTCGATAAACGTCACCACGGGCTGCTCTTTTTTGGAGGTGTCCTTTATGCAGAGCCTTGCAAGCTGCTCTAATTTTCCAACGAACGGCAACAGCAAAAGCGTGTAGGTAAGGTTGAATACGACGTTGAACAAGGCGATTCGCCACTCGGGCAGGCTGATGGCGCTGTCCAAAAATGCCGATGCCTGCTTGCCGAAAAACGTAAGCAAAATGCTGAAAACAAGTGCGCCGAACGCCGCAGTAGTTATGTGCAAAAACGCCACCCTCTTGGTGTCCGCGCTTGCTCCGATTGCCGCCCAAATTGCGGTTACGCACGTGCCCACGTTTGCGCCCATAACAAGGAAGAGAGCCTGAAAGGTGGTCATCGTTCCCGCGCCCACGAGCGCGATATAGATACCCGTTGCCGCGCTGGACGACTGAATAAGTCCGGTGAACGCAACCGACATCAAAAGCAACAAAATGGGGTTACGTATTGCCGTAAACAGTCCCACAAAGAAGCCGTTGATTTCATCGGTCACCATGGATTCGCACATCATAATAAGTCCAACGAAGATAAAGCCAAAGCCCATAAGTATGCGGCCGATACGGTTAATCTTGTCCTTTTTGGTAAAGACGATCATGCCAACGCCCACCGCGCTTACTGCCGCAAAAAAGGTGTTAAAGCTAAAGCCGCCCGTGCTGAACGCCGACAGAGCAACGATTACGCCCGTTATGGTCGTACCCAGCTTTGCGCCCAAAACCACCGAGGTGGCCTGACGAAGCTTCATTATTCCTGCGTTGACAAGTCCCATCGTCATAACCGTGGTCGCATCCGACGACTGAATAATCGCCGTTACGCCCGTGCCTATGCCATAGCCGACAAGACGCTTGTCGCTGAACCTTGCAAACATCTGCTTTACGCCGCCGCCTGCGCTTTGCTGTAAGCCCTCGCTCATAAAGCGCATGCCTGCCAAAAACACGCCTACGCCCGCCAGCAATTTTAGTATGCTCATAAATACCGACATCGCTTTTTGCTCCCTCTTTCGTAAACTTCCTCGTTTATCATAATACAATTTTTATCTACTTTTGTCAAGCAAGCAAAGCTTGGCTTTGGGCGGAAGCGAAGCTTCTTTTTGGGCGCGGCAGGCTTACGTCTGCTAAATAAGCCATTCTCGCGCAGGAACTAAAAATTTTAACCTTATAGCAGTTTCATCTAATGAGGGAGCTGTCGAGCGTTAAGCGAGACTGAGGGAGAGACCTTTATACAACATTTGAATTATAGTTTTTATTTTCTCTCCCTCCGTCACTCACTTCGTTCGTGCCACCTCCCTCGTCAAAATAAGGTGCTTTTTGCGTAGCCCTATGTGTTTTATTCGGCGTAAAAATAAAGTGAATAATGTTCTACGCTTATTGGCAGGGTTGGCGCCTCGCTACCGCCTGCGAACGTAGTCATACCCACAGTGGCATGGCCGGATTTTCCATCAATCACAATGTCATAATCCGTACCGTCAGGATGCTTCAGCTCTACTGTGTATGCACCCTCATACGTCCTGCCGTTGGTGCCATCGGTAATCGTGATTTTGCCATCCCTTGCGGTAAGCGTAATATCGACAACCTTAGCTTGCGGATGAGCCGCATCGTACTCTTGCACGGCATCAACAATCACTTGGTCACCCTGTACGTGAAAAGCATATCGCAAGGTCCACTCGTAATCCTCGATTTTCATTTTCCCCAATCCGCAGCCCGAAAGAGAAAAAGCAGATATTATTATAAACAAAATTATCGAAATGATTTTTTTCATTTTTTATCCTTTTCATAAGGCTCTTTTTTACAATTTATTATACTGAAAAGCGACGAGTAAGTCAATATAATTTTCGCCACTGACAATATGACGTAATAGTTGCAACAAAACAAACATTATTTGGAGCAAACGGCAAAAAACAATTGATTTTGTCCGCACAATGTGCCATACAGCTTGACGGCTTCCTCTACGCCACAACGCCCCAAAGCGCGAGGGTAGCCGCGATCATTAGCGGAATCGCCACGATGCTTAGCAGCGTACCGTTTAGGAACGCGGCAACGCTAAGGTCACTTTCGCCCTTGTAGCGCTGGGAGAGTGCGACCACCGAAGCGGCAGGCGACATCGCCATAGCAATCACGGGCGCAAGCAGAACGTACTCGCCGCCCGACTGTATCACCTGGGTGCCGCGAAGCGCGAGGAAGAACAGCAGTGCGATTCCAAAGGTAAGAAGCGGCGCGACAATCAGCCTCATCACAGACGAAAGGTACAGTCCCTTGCCGCAAAAGAGTGCTTTGGGCTTCATGTCGGCAAGGCGAATGCCCACGATTATCATAGACAGCGGCGCGTTCATATACGAAAGGTACTGCGGCAGAATTTGCAGGTCCTCCACTCCGCTCATCATAAAGATATTTATCTGCGGCACAAAGAACAGAATTAAGCCAATAACCGAGCAAATAATGCCGGGATTGCAAGCAATCTTTTTCAGCCTGATTTCACGCTTTTCGCCCGTGATAAGCGCAACGCCCACCGTCCAAACAAGAATGATAAAAACGATATTAAATACCGCCATATACATTACGGCAAGCGGATCACTACCGGTAAACATTTTGACAAACGGTATACCCAAAAAGCCGCAGTTGGAGAAAATTGCCACAAACGTATAGACGTTTTTGTTACCGTCGGGCATTTTTGCAAACACCAACCTGCTAAGCAAAAGCACCGCCAGCATAGCAAGCGCGGCGATAGCCGCAACCACACCAAAGCTTGCTACAAGCGTGCCCTGCCCCACGCCTTGAATACGTGCAAGGTCTTCCTGCGAAAACACGCAGAACGCATCTATAACAAGTGCCGGCTGACAAACGTAAAGCAAAATATTGCTTAGGCTTGTTGCGGCGTTGCCATCAAGAAAATTGAACCTTTTTAGCAAAAACCCGGGCACTATAAACGCTAGCAGTACCGCCATTATAAGCAAAACCTTAACAAAAATCTCTAACATTCTCTCCCCCCTTGCGGCTCGAACAAAATAACGCTACCGTATTATAACAAAAATCCCGCCCCTATTACAACCTCTTTAACAAAAATTTTACCGCCTTTTTTGTGAAACTCTTTTTTCTTACACCGCTTCACCGCCTTAAATAGTCCCAACAAAAATCTAATTGTAATACAAAAAGGAGCTTATACAAGCTCCTTTTGTTTAAAAAACGCTTACCCGTATGGGTGAAATTGTGTTTTTAGAGTACCAACGAGGGGGCGGAATAAACTCTTGCCGCAAGCTCTTGGTTAAGTAAATACAGGCTTCTGGGATCCGAGCCGAAAAGCTCCATTTTGGTAATAAGATCGTTTGCGTTTGTTTCCTCCTCGCCCTGCTCCTTTACGAACCAGTCAAGGAACTGCATGGTGCGGAAATCTCTTGCCTCGTACGCCGCCGCATAGATATCGTTGATAAGGGACGTAACGTACTGCTCGTGCTCGAGTCCTGCCTTAAGGACGTCCATATGGCACGAGATCGCCTTGTCCGGCTTGTCGATAGCTTCAAGCGTAACCTTTTGGCTTTCGTTTTGCAAATATTGATAGAAGAGCATTGCGTGGTCGCGCTCCTCCTGCGCCTGAATTTTGTACCAGTTGGCAAAGCCGTCCAGTCCCGCATCCTCGAAGTAGTTAGAAAACTGCAAGTAAAGATATGCCGAATAAAATTCCTTATTGATTTGCTGATTTAGCAGCTGATGTACCTTAGCGTTCATGTATTCCTCCTTAAATGTCTGCCTTCCACAAGCCGTGAAGGTTGCAATAAGCGTATGCCGCAAGCGGCTTTTCGTCACAAAGCGCAAAGGTAACGACGGGCACCTTGCCTACCTCGAGGCATTTGCGCTGACCGCCCTTGTCGGTCTGAAGATAAATCCAAGTAATGTGGTGCTCTGCCGTCATGGGGTGCTCTACCGAGCCAACCGCTACCGTAACGGTATTACCCTCTACGGTCACTACGGGGATATGCTTTTCGTAGCTTGCTTCCACGGTGCCGGGCACGAGCTCGGTCATTTTCTGACCGCAGCACACAACGCTGACACCCGAATTGTGAATCATGCCCACCAGGTTGCCGCAATGCTCACAAATATAAAATCTGTTTTTACACATAACAATTTTCTCCTTTATGGTTGTTGACCATATTATACACTATAATCCGACCTTTTGCAATACCTTTATTGAAAATTTTTCAAGAATTTTTTAGCTTTTTGCTTGCGTCAAAATCGTTTTTATTGGCGCAAATTATGGGCAAAATGTCAAAGAAATGATTATACGTTGCTCATTTTTGTGTACATAGCGGTGTTTTTGCGGCGGCTGATGCCTTTTGGCACACGCTGTTTAGACCAAAAATGCTCTTTGGCAAAGCTCCTCGATATACCCCAGGCGCAACAGCTTTTTGCGCCAAGCAAGCGGGATTTCGTCGTAGCCGTAAAGCGCGCCCGCAAGACCACCTGCAATGGCGGCAACGGTGTCGGTATCCTCGCCAAGGTTTACGGCACGAAGCACGCAATCCTTGTACGAAGCCGTGTTTACAAGGCACCAAATCGCCGCCTCAAGTGACGAAACAACGTATCCGTCACTCTTGATTTCCGCCTCGGGCAAATGCTCGAAGCCGTCGTCAAACAGTCTTGCGTAGTGACTCAGCTCCGCCTCGCCGTCATAAAAAGCCCTTGCCTTACTTAGTCCCACGCGCACGCTTTGCTCGGTGGGGCTAAACAAAAGCTCCCACAGCACGAAGGAATAGATTCCGCACCCGATTTTGCTCCTGCTATGAGCGTGAGTAAGTGCCGAGCCCTCCTCGATTATGGCTATTTTTTCGGCGTCACTTCCGTCCATGCGGTGAACAAATAACGCAAAAGGATGGATACGCATAAGCGAGCCGTTGCCGTTACTGCGCTCGTCGCTTAGTCCGCACTCGTAGTACGGCTTGCCGCTAAGGTAGTTAAGCACCGCGCAGTTGCAGGTAAAGCCCACGTCGAACATCTTGCCCGTGGGCGTGAACTCGCCGCGCTGAAGCCAAGCGGCAAAGTTGTGCATAATAACGTCGAACGAAATCGTGTCGCCCATAATTCCGTCCAGCTCGCACAGCGTCATGCTTGTGTCGTCCGACCACGAGCCAAGCGGAACGTTGTGCGTGCCGTACCCCACCATATCCCTGATGGGGTCATTGCGAAGCTGCTCCCTAGTTCTGAATTCTGCCGGGACGCCAAGCGCGTCCGCCACGGCGTGACCTACCACTACTGCCTTTGCCTTGTCTAAAAAATCTTTCATTGTCTTCCCTCCTGAATTTTGGGGCGGCGCTACAACAAACGGTTATTTTGCCGTATCGTAACGCGCCAAAAAGAAAAGAACGAAGAACCGCCCAACGCAGTTCTACGTCCCCCTGTTTTTCTCTATACATCTATTATAACACAGATTTTTGATTTGTCAATACCTTTTGCCCGTTTCGTTCGCACAATCGAAGATTGTTTTTGGGCGCGATTGTGCTTATTTCGCTAAAAAAGCCAATTCTGCGCTGCAACAAGCACTGCTTGGCTTTGGGCGCGATATGCTTATTCCACTAAAAAAAACCAATTCCGCGCAGACACAGCCTGTTTCGGGCGCGGCGAGCGCTGTACCCTAAATGCACTATCCTTGCGCAAAAGTAAGTACACCTCACCCGTCAGCTACGCTGACACCCTCCCAAAAGGGGAGAAAAAAATACTCAACCTAACCCCCAACCATTCACGCTTCCCCTTTGGGGAAGGTGGCACGAACGTAGTGAGTGACGGATGAGGCAAACACAGCCCTATTGCACCGGGGCAAACTGTATCCAACCTTGTCACCCACAAGGCAATCTCTTTTTTAAAATTTTGCCTTATTCCCCCATTGACACAACCTTAATTTCTATACCCAGCACGCCATAGTTTTGCTCGCTGGCTTTGTCGTAATACTCGTACATTTTGTTTGCCGCCTCGCTTGGCGTTAGTCCCACAAAGCCCGTTTTTGCAAAATGTGGGGACGAAAACAATTCCACAAAGCTTTGGTACCTATATAGCGCAATCACCTCGGCATAAAGCGACTCGGTCGAATCCTTGCGTGTAAAGCAAATAATGTCGCCCACCTTAATTTTTTGTCGCTTCTCGTCAAGTAGTCTAACCTCTACCGTCTTGACTCCGTCACAAATTTGAACAAACGGCTCGTCCGCAAGCGTCATGTCGTGCTTGATTTTATCCAATGCGGCGTACATATCGTGAAGTTTTTTTGCGCGAACGGACAAAGGCTGATTTTGGTACGCATACCCATGAGCTTTTCTCGCTTGTGCCGCCGCCTTTTTTAACTCCTGCTCCTCGTCTATTTCCACAAAAATCTCGCCATAAGGCATTGTTTTGTCCATAAATCTTTATACCGTCCCTAAGATTTTGTTGCGCCGTCTATCTGCGACAGCTGCTCGTTGCGGCATAAGCCCTTTTCGTTGGCGCGAATTTCCCTTTCCCACTTAACAAGCATAACGATGGCGTTGACGATATACAGCGCCCACATAACGAGAGTTGCCACGCTGTCGTTTCCGCCAAGGAAAGCAACCACCCATAGGTAAACGGTTACTGCGTCTATGATAAGCCACAGCCACCATTGCTCGACGAACATTCGCACCGACACCACCATGGTAACGATGGAAGCCACGGTGGTAAAGGCGTCCACAAACGGCATTGCGTCACCCACCGCCCGTAGCACGAATCCGCATACTACCGTTCCTGCGGCAATGACGGCGGCGGTAACGGTACGCGTGCGCCACGTCATTCTGCGCTTATTTACCTCCTTGGTGGTTCCATTCATGTTTTTTGCCCACGTAAAGAAGCCCACAATCAGCATGGGTACGTAATAAATATTGAGTGCGGTTTCGGCATAATACGCCGCTTGGTATGCAATTATCGCATACAGCACAGCGTTTATCAGCCCAAAAAAGTACGCCGAAAGCTTGCCCTTGCCCGACACAACCGAATACGCCATGCCGGTAGTCGACGACACTATACCCATCGCGGTATCGTGACCAATTAGACCAAGCACGGTTATCGAGATAAGTGCAACTCCCAGCCAAATGACCTCCCAAGCCTTCCAGCCGCTAAGCTCGTCCTTTATAAATTTCTTGATTTTTTGCACCTTATTCTCCTTTGCTTGCCTGTGGATTATCTTGTAAAAAAGTGTACCGTTGCCTTCATTTGCCTTCTATTATAGCCAAAAACGCGCCAAAAGTCAATACGTATATGCATTTTTTGTACTATTTTATACCTTATCTACCCTACCTTTTGCAAAAAACGGTTGAAAATTTTTCGTGCCTGTGTTATAATGTAGCGTAATCTTATATAAGTCAAGGAGGCAAAATAATGAACGTTTTATTGCTTAACGGAAGCCCGCGCACACACGGCTGTACGGCAAGAGCGCTTAAAGAAGTTGCCCTAACGCTTAATGCCGAGGGAATTGAGACCGAAACCGTATCGATTGCAAGCAGCGATATCCCGGGCTGCATCAGCTGCGGCAGCTGCAAGAAAAACGGAAAATGTGTTTTTGACGATATCGTCAATGAGCTTGCGACAAAGCTGCAAAATGCGGACGGCTTTATCGTTGGCACGCCCGTATATTACGCAGGCTGTAACGGCTCTGTCCTTTCTTTGCTTGATAGGCTTTTTCATAGCACGGGCTTTGATAAGACCATGAAGGTCGGGGCGTGCGTTATTTCCTCGAGGCGAGCAGGCAGCACGTCCGCCTTTGACGAAATAAACAAGTATTTTACTATTTGCAACATGCCTATCGTATCCAGTAGCTACTGGAACGAGGTGCACGGGTCTACCGCCGAGGATGTGGAAAAGGACGTAGAGGGCTTGCAAACCATGCGTAACCTAGCTAGAAATATGGCGTTTATGATTAAGTCCATAAGGCTTGGCAAGGAAAAATTCGGCTTGCCCAAAAATGAATTCGGCGCTTGCACTAATTTCCTTGGCTGATTTAACCTAAGAGCATAAATAAATACCAAAAGGAGCTTGATTAAACAAGCTCCTTTTTTCACAAGCAAAGCTTGGCTTTGGGCGCAGGCAAAGCCTGTTTTGGGCGCGATTGTGCATTATCCGCTAAACAACCCAATTCCGCGCTGCAACAATCGAAGATTACTTATGGGCGCGGCAGGTTTGTGTCTGCTAACTATTCTACCGTTGCGCTGAAACGAATCCTTTTGTCACCCACAAGGGGACAAATGTTGCAATCTCTTACATGCTCCACGATATTCTTCACTTCGCACCCCCCACTGTCATCCTAGAGCGTAGCGAAGGATCTAGTGGGGGGCTGCTCGTTCTAGAATGACACCTTTGTCGGCGTGGGAACCACAAGGCAATCTCACTTTATACAAAACACGTCCGCGTTTTCGTGAATTAAATTTACTACCATATCAACACGTTGTACATTTGTTGCTTTATAAAATTGCTCTTTAAAACCTTCTACGACAAGCGGATTTTGAGTAATATTTGCTCTACCAAAATCCTTTGTTTTTATTATACAATCAAATACGTCCCCATCTAAAATCACATCCACTCGGCAATCATTTAAACTGTAAACAAATTCTCTTTCGGCATTTTTTTGATAATACATATAATCGTAACCGCAGTCAACCAAAAATTGAAAACGATTTTCGATATACTCATTTTTGACTTCGGTTTTATCAACGATATATTTTCCTTTCTTGCTTCTTCTAAATAAATCAAAAAATCCCATAAGCGGTTGCTCCTTATTTTTGCTTGCGTTTGTATCTACAATTTGCAACTATGATTACGCCAAAAGCTGAACTTAATATTTATAAACAAATAAATCATTATCTAGCAGCTTACAATTTTTTTCAAACGTTCTAACCTTATCAAAAAGCCCTGCATCGTATTTGTAATCTGCAGAATCGATAATCGTTTTTATTGACCACAATTTCCAATTTTTGTCGCCGAGTAATAATATTTTTTTCTTAGCCGCATAAAAATCGCGTATTTCAATAAATTCATTTAGAATGACCTTAATCACAAATTTATTTGGTGTTTGAAGATTATCTTTATTTATGGTTTTTTCACAGTCATCAATTATTTCTCTTATAATATTCTCTATATCTCTTAATATTTTTTCTTTCATTACTTCTCCCTTACAGTCAGACAAACTCCACTCACCGCATTGACAAAAGCTCCAGTAGGTAAAGTTTATACCTCTATTGTCATTGCGTAATCTTTCAAAATCTTTTCGACTTCGCTCTCGTTTTCATAAAATACGTTATCACATTCGTCAAGAATTTGGGCTAACGTATCCTCATTTTGTTGTAAAAAAGCCTCATAAGCTCTTTTTAGGTTTTGTTGTAAAACATCGCCTAAAACCGTATAAAGAACAGCTACCGTGTTAGACAAGTCGGCGGCGACAGAAACATTATCAAAGAATTGCTTATGTCCGCCGTTGTTGATTTCGCTTTCATACGTCATAAGCTGAGCATAAGGCGAAGATGCTTTTTGCTCCGCCCACATATCCCACATCTTGTTCCATTTTAATGCTTCGATAGGTAGTTCTTTCTTCCCTCTTCTAAACAAATCAAAAAAGCCCATAAGCGGTTACTCCTTTTGTTATCCCATAAGTCGCTTGCCAATTTTGGCAAAGGGCGGCGGGTGCAATAATTTTCAAGCAAACAGATCCACGGCTAAATCACTTTGTTTATTTAGGCTCAAATCATATTCTTCAAGATAATAAAAAAATGAATACAGCTCATCGTGTAATTTCTGAATCGTTTTATATTTTCCTTTACAATTCCACGATGGAACAAGGCGAGTCCCTTCAGCTTCTTCGGTTTTTTCACTTGAATAAAAGGCAAATTTGTTTCGACTTAAATAAATATAATAGCTAAAATTTTTTGTATCCATACTGACTGATATTTTTCTTCTCGAAACTACTAAATCGTCAGCCAATTCTAAACCCCATTTTCGGCTTATTTTGCTGAACATAGAAAAATATTTATCGTACTTAGAATAATTCACCATAAAGCAGAATGGCTTTTTGAAACAAACCTTTATAATATGCGTATGTACTTGGTAATGCTTTTCAATCATACCGTGTACGATATAACAGCCTTTTACCCTCCAAACCTTTAACGTCCCTTTTGCTATATAATCGGGTTTCCCATATTCTTGAAATAAAATTTCGTCAATTTTTGTTAATGTAGATTTATCTTGATTGTCTATCTCAAATTCGATTTCCGCGCCTAAAAGGGTTCTATAAACCACGGCTTTGGAAAGAAAATTGTTAAATAAATATATCTCTTTTTTATTATCAATTATTGATTTCATAACTTTATAAGAATCAACAATATTAAAATTCAAATTTCCAAAAACAATTTCTTTCATAGGAATCTCCTTTGGACATATCATACCATTACTTCTGTAACCGCACTTTTGCGTGCTAACTAAATATTACTTTTGCTGGTTTTCTTTTTCCTTTGCAGTGGTGATGGATGCGATGAGTAATTTTCGAATTTTGCTGCATTTATTAGAAAGATTTTTGTATGTATTTTCGTCTATTGAGCCGACTTTGAAAAGAATTTCAAGCCAATAGTCTGTTTCGTAACATTCTTTTAGTGCTATTTCAAATTTATTTATGAAATCAGGCGTGCTTTGTGCATATTTTGCTTCGGAACTGTTTGCTCCGATTGACGAGCAGGAACGCAGAAGTTGATTGACGAATACGGCTCTGCCCTTTATATTGTCGCAAATAGCTGTTGTTTGAATAGTAAGCTCGACCGCAAGTTCTCTTATAGTTTTATTCATAACAATTACCTCGTTTTTTTGTTCGCTTTGCTCACGCGATATGTACCTTCGGTACACGATTTTGTTTTGCATTACAAAACAGCGATATTATCCTGCTATGCAGGATAACGATATATTCGCCTATGGCGAACGCTGTAGAAAGTACGCGAATATAAATACCCCACGCGCACGCAGTGCGCTCACATCCGCAAAGCGGATATATCGCGCCGCAGGCATATCGCGGTTTTGTATAGCTCGTCGCAGACGAGCTATACAAAAACATCTCGCGAATCCCCTAAGGGAATTATATCGCTTTAGTTTGTCTGACGAGTCAGACAAACTAAACTTTCCACGTGCACTGTCTGCGGGAACATATCGTACACCTTTACGGATTGAACCTTATAGTAAGGCAAAAGAATGCTTAGATCTCGCGCAAGCGTTGCGGGGTTACAGCTTACGTATACTATTTTTTGGGGAGCAAGGTCGATTGTTGCCCTCAAAGAATTTTCGTCTACGCCCTTACGAGGTGGGTCAAAGACCACGGTAATATCGCCGCTTAGCGTTTTTGCCAGGCGTGGGAATTCGTTTTTGCAGTCGCCGCAGATAAATGTAGCGTTGAATGCTCTCTTGTTATTGGCTCTTTCCTTAGCCTCGGCGATTGCCTGAGGGACGATTTCGATGCCGTAAACCTCGCTTGCCACCTGCGCCATCTTGAGTGTAAGGTTACCTGCGCCGCAAAAGGCGTCTATAACGGTGCCGCCCTTAATTTGAGCTAGGACATCACCGTAAAGTCTACTCTCGATATCGTCGTTGACCTGATAGAACGATGCCGGGTGAAAGTCGGGATATATACCCTTGCCGCCAATAAGATAGAACTCGTCACTTAAAATTACGTTATTTTGCTTGCTGTTTATGTTTTGATAAAGCACGAAATTGTCAAACGGTATATAAGCCAAAAAGCCGCCTATATTGATGCGACTGCTTGTAACCAAGGTAATGCATTTGCTGCCGTCCTTTTCGCGTGCAACGATATGGCGAATTTCGCCGCTACGCTCGTCGTATCCGCTGTATTTATAGTCCGCCATAAAGGCGCGAAGTGCAGAAATCAGCGATACGTTCCACTCTTTTTGCAACATACAGTCGGTTATGTCCACCACGCTGTGCGAGCTTTCCTCGTACAGTCCTATCGCCTTGCCACGAACGGGAAAGCTTAGCTTATTGCGATATCTGTACTGATTTTTAGATGAAATTACCTCGTCTATATGTACGCTTAGCCCCGCCACCTTTTGAATGGTTTCCGCCACCGATTGAGCCTTCAGCCGAAGCTGAGCCTCGTAATTTACGTGCTGTAAGCCACAGCCGCCGCACCTATAAAAATACCTGCAGGGCGGCTTGATTCTGTCCTTGCTGGGCGAGAGAACCTTGTTTAGCTTAGCCTTGGTAAAAGACTTTTTAACAAGCGTAGGGGTCGCCAAAACCTCCTCGCCGGGGAGTGCGCCCGTGATAAAAACTGCCTTTCCCTCGTCACGCGCTACGCCCTCTCCAAACGCGCCGAATTTTTCGATAACGTACCTTTTTGCCATACTAATACCTTTCTCTGATTTGTCGCTGAGCCGATCGCGCTATATCCTTTTCCTTAATGGCAGCGCGCTTATCATAGGTGTGCTTACCCTTGGCAAGCGCAATTTCGACCTTTACGAGATGACCCACAAAGTAGATTTTGGTGGGTATTAGCGTATAGCCCTTTTCCTTAACCTTGCCGATAAGCTTGTTGATTTGGTAGCGGTGCAAAAGCAGCTTGCGGGGGCGTTTTTCGTCCACGTTAAAATAACTGCCCTTCTCGTAAGAGGTCACAAGGCAGTTGCGCAAAAAAATCTCGCCGCCCTCGATACTGCAATAGCTGTCGCGCAAATTTACCTTGCCGAGCTTGATGGATTTAACCTCCGAGCCGGCAAGCGCGATTCCTGCCTCGAGCTTGTCCTCGACAAAAAAATCAAAGAACGCCTTTTTATTTTGTTGTATAATTTTCTCGTTCATCTATTTACCCACACAAAACGCCGAAAAGATTTCGGCAATAATTTCGTCAGAGCCAATCACTCCCGTGATTTTGCCCAGCGCGTTGTACGCCTCGCTAAGGTCCGACGCGTAGCAGTCCGCCGTCGCCGTGCTTTGCCTTGCACGAAGCAGACATTCCTTAGCTTCGACGAGCGCGCTGAACTGGCGCATATTGTTGATTTTTATACCCTTTGGCTCGAAGTCCGTTCTGCTGTAAATAAGCTCCTTTAGCGCCTCGATGCCTTCACCGCTTTGTGCGCTGACGTTAAACCCTTTGCCGCGCGCAACGTCACACTTATTTGTAACAACCAGCGTTTTTTCGTTTTCGCTTTGGTATTCGTCGCCGCTTATTCCTACACCAATAACGAGGTCGGCACCTTTAATTTCGTCCTCGGCAAGAATTATACCCTCTTTTTCTGCCTCACATTCGGCGGCTCGAATGCCTGCCGTATCTGCAAGCACGAACTTTCTGCCCTTATAAACAAAGCCGCACTCGATTACGTCACGGGTAGTGCCTGCCGCCGCGTTAACAATAGCGCGCCTAAAGCCAAGAAGCGCATTGAACAAGCTGCTTTTGCCCACGTTGGGCTTGCCCGCAATAACGACCTTAACGCCATTTCTTATCTTTTTGCCGTCGTCAAAGCTTTGCTCCAGCTCGCCGATTTTTTGCAAAACCTCTGCCACTCTAAGCTTGCTTGCGCTTACCGTTTCCGTCTCGATATCCTCCTCGGGATAGTCGATAGCCACCTCGACCGCTGCAATAATTTTGGCAAGCTCACTCTGAAGCCCCTCGACCGTACGCTTAAGCTCGCCGTCCGCACTGCTGTAAGCGTTTGCCGCCTGCTCGACCGTTTCGGCGTTGATAAGGTCGATTATGCCCTCAGCCTCGGTAAGGTCTATTCGCTGATTTTGGTACGCACGCAAGGTGAATTCGCCGCGCTCGGCGCTTACCGCACCCTGTCGCAAAAAGAATTTTATTATCTCCTCTACTATAACTCTCGAGCCGTGACAGTAAATTTCCGCGCTTTCCTCGCCGGTATACGACTTACCGTCCTCGTACCAAACGGCAACACATTTATCTCTTACCGTACCCGTATCAGCCTCGACGTAATAGCTCCTTCTCGGCTGTGGCAAGGTCTTACCGCACAGCTTTTCTACCATACCCTTACATGAGCTGCCGCTAAGGCGAACTATGGCGATTGCGCCGCCCATCGGCGTAGATGCCGCAACTATAACCTTACTCATACGATAGGCTTTAACCTCGGCTTATTGCCGCCTCTTGGATAACCCTTTGGGGTGTCCTTTATCTTTTTTATAATAACGAACGTGCGTTTTATTTCCTCGTTAAGCTCCATCGTCACCGTTTTAACCTCGCCGCCGCCCAAAAGCTCTATTGCCGTTTTTGCTTGGCTAAGCTCATCCTCTATTTCGCTCGACTTGTACGCCAGCATAAAGCCGCCCTTTTTTACAAAAGGCAAGCAGTACTCGCACAGAATATTAAGGCCTGCTACCGCACGCGAGGTAACGACGTCGTACTTTTGGTTTTTGTCAAGCTCCTCGATGCGCTTATGTACAGCCCTTATTCCGTCAAGCTTAAGCTGACAAATCACCTCGCTCAAAAAGCTCACCTTTTTGTTTACGCTGTCTACCATGGTAATATCAAGGTCAGGTCTTACTATTTTTAGCGGAATTGCAGGGAATCCTGCACCACTGCCGATATCCAGCATTATTGCTTTGCTCGGAATAAGCTCCACGGGCAAAACGCTGTCTTTAAAATGCAACAGCTCCACCTTGTCACGCTCGGTAACAGAGGTCAAATTAAATTTGTTATTCCATTCTACCAGCAGCTGATAATAAAGCTCGAACTTTTCTCTTTCCATTCTTTCATTATACCCCAAGCCTTACAGGTTTGTCAACAAAGGAAGGAAGCTAAGCTTCTTATGGGCGCGATTTTTTATTACGCTATACAAGCCAATTCCGCGCTGCAACAATCGAAGATTGGTCTTGGGCGGAAGCGAAGCTTCTTTTTGGGCGCGGCAGCCTTGTGTCTGCTAAATGTTCTACCGTTGCGCACAAGCAATGCTTGATTTCTACCATTTTCCCAACCTTATTCTTTTCGCCATAGGCGAAAACGCGTTGCGGGGTCCGGGACACATCCGCGAAAGTGTCCCGGCACTTTTTTTGCGTACTTTTTTTAGCGCATAAAAAAAGTACATTAATTCCACAAGCAAAAGGGGAAAAGTTATCTTTTAACTCCCCCTTATATATATAGTTATATTTATTATTGGTATAAGTATAAGTATATAGTATGCTCGGTGAAAATGTAGAAATTGTGGATTGGTATAAAAAACGCTTGTCCGTGTACCGATTATTGATACAAAGTATAAAAAATTAGGTGATTTTTATACACACAAAATGTAGAAAACTATGTGGATAAACTAATATTTATGCACACCTATGTGTATAAGTTGGTTTTTACAGATTTTTACAAATATAATTTTTGATATAAAAAGGGTAGTTATCCACATTTTAACATCTATGTTAATAACACTTATCCCCACAGGCAAAGCCTGTTTTTGGGCGCGATTGTGCTTATTACACTAAAAAAAACAATTCCGCGCTGCAACAATCGAAGATTGGTCTTGGGCGCAGGCACAGCCTGTTTTTGGGCGCGGCCAGGGTTTTACGCTAAACCTGCCTATTTTGCGCAGAGACCTTATTCCACAACACCCTCGACCTTATTCTTTTCGCCATAGGCGAAAACGCGTTGCGGGGTCCGGGACACAACCTCGTCGCAACTCTCCCTCTTTTGCCGCCTTTGCTTAAATGCAAAGGCTTGCCTTTTTGGTCGGTTGCTCCTCTTCCCACAAAAAGCCAAGCTTTTTGTGGGAGCCCTATTTTTGTCCCGGCGCTTTTTTTGTGTATTTTTTTTAGCGCATAAAAAAAGTACAATAATCTAAGTAAAAGATATAGTAAAGAATGATTGATTTGTAAACTAATTACATATTGATAAGAAGCCAATTATAACGGCGCTTTTTCATACTTTTTAAGCTCAAACCAAAAGGTTGTTCCTACGTTTAATTCGCTTTCTATTCCGTACAGCGCCTTATGATTATCTAATATTGCTTTTACTATATTAAGGCCAAGGCCTGAGCCTACTACGTTACGCTTCTTTTGGTTGATTCGGTAGTATCGGTCCCAAACCTGATCTATATCCTCTTTTGCTATTCCCTTACCGGTATCGGTTACCTCGATACGGAAGGATGACACTTTTTCGATACAACGTATGCGCACTTTTTTGTCCGCGCCCGTATAGTTGAGTGCGTTACCTATAAGGTTATAAAGAACCTGCTCTATTTTTTGATAGTCACCCTGTACAAGTGCAGAGCTATTGCATTCTACCGTAAAGCTATAGCCTTGAGTTTCGCTCATTATGCTAAAGCGCTGAACCACCGTTTTGCAAAGCTCGGCAATATCGAAGGGCTTAATTGTAATTGATTCGGTGCCCGATTGCAGCTTGCTAAGGTTTTGAATATCGCCTACAAGCAATGACAGTCTTTTTGTTTCGTCAACGATTATTTGACAATGCTTATTGCGCTTTTCGGGAATATCACCCGAAAGGTCACGTATCATTTCGGCGTATGCCTGAATCATGGTTAGCGGCGTGCGCAAATCATGGCTGACATTTGCAATAAAGTCGCGGCGCATCTGATCGGTTTTGCTAAGCTCCTCTTTAGCAAAGTTAAGAGATGAGGCAAGCTGCTCAACCTCATTACACGAATCACTTTCGAAGCTAATATCAAAATTACCGTGAGCCAAAAGGTTTGCGGTATTAGCAAGCTTATTTATTGGTCTTGACAGTCTGCGTGAGAAAACAAGTGACATAACGACGGTGACTGCAAGAATAGTAATCGATGCTACTATAAGCAAATTTTGCATAAGCGTAGTTGCATAATTGCTGGACGAAACAGAAGCTACCACACAAAAATAATACTTACTGTTGGTCGCCATATTGCCCTTTAGCTCGCCGCCGTAAATTAGAGTATTCGAAATTGAGTCCTCGCTAAAGTCCTCGTAGTACGTAAAAGACGATTCACCGCCCTTGATTGCTGCCAAATATTCGTTTATTCGGTTTGTTGTCCAGCCAAGCTCTGCGGCATTAGCGTTTTGATTGATGTAGTAAGGGGTATAAATTTGTATTTTAAGAACGTCAGGTAAGATATATTTGCCGCTGCTGTTTTGCTTAACATTGTTTATATTAAAGTCAAACACATAAATATTTACGTTTTGGTCTTTTGCGGTCGATTCAAATGTGTTCCAGCTGTTTGGCAGAGAATAATCAAGCTCCAAAAATTCCTCACTGATGCTTTTAATGTGAGCTTCTTGTCTCTCGTAGTAAAGCTTGTCAAAAATGATAAATTGAAAAAGCCACAATAGCAGCAACGTAATTGCCGCCATTATGGCGAAGTACAGCCAGGTTTTTAGGGATAGCGGAACTAACCTCTTGTTAGATTTCGATTTTATAACCAAGCCCCCTTAAGGTGATAATCTTGTTGCGGTACGGTCCGAGCGATGCACGCAGCATCTTGATATGAGTGTCTACCGTGCGGTCGTCGCCGTAAAAATCATAGCCCCAAACATCGTTAAGAAGCTTTTCTCGCGAAATTGCAATACCTGCGTTGTTTACGAGATAGAACAAAAGCTCGTACTCCTTGGGGGTCATAAATACCTTTTTGCCGTCTACCATAACGTTGCGACCTGCCATGTCGATTTCCAAGCCGTCCGAAACAATATGCTTGCCGTGATGCTTGCCTCGGCGCAGGATTGCGGCGATACGTGCCATAACCTCCTTGGGAGAGAACGGCTTGGTTACGTAGTCGTCAATGCCCAGCTCGAAGCCAAACAGCTTGTCATATTCCTCGGTGCGGGCAGAGAGCATAATTACCATAACGTCCTTGGTTTTTTTGATTTCCTTAACTGCCGAAAAGCCGTCAAGCTTGGGCATCATTACGTCCATAAGAATAATATCAAAGTCATTTTCGCGCGCAAGCATAACGGCATTCATACCGTCAACAGCTTCCACCACGGCGTGCCCCTCGAACTCAGCATAGTCACGAAGTACGGCACGGATATTTTCCTCATCGTCAACAATCAAAATTTTAGCCATAAACCCTCCTGAGTATAATTATCCGCTTCTATTATAAAGTATTATGCCACAAAAGTAAAGCGATTTTGTTAAATTGTGAAAAAAGTCCTTGATTTTATTTTGACCGTACATTGAACATTATATGTAATATTTGTATTTTTCATAGTATTCAAAAAAAATTCGGGTATAATAATATAGTAAATTCTTGATTTATAGTCCAAAAAGGAGTATAATGCAGGCAAAGCCTGTTTTTGGGCGCGGCGGGCATAGTCTACTAAATAAACTTTCTTTGCGCAGAAGCTATGCTGGCTTTGGGCGCGGCGGGCGCGGGTGTGCTAAATGTACTTTCCTTGCGACGAAGCAAAGTGTTCTTGACCTTATTCTTTTCGCTGTAAGCGAAAACGCGTTGCGGGGGTCTGGGGACACAGCCGCGAAAGTGTCCCCAGCGCTTTTTTGGTGTTTTTTTAGCGCATAAAAAAGCACAACAAGCACAGCTTGACTATGGGCGCGGCAAGCATTATCCGCTAAATTAACTATCGTTGCGCAACTACTAACAAAAACCTATCCTTATAGAGGCTCCCTAGAGCATAAGGGAGCTGGCACCGCAGGTGACTGAGGGATTGTTATTGTTTCACACCAAACTTAACCGTACAAAAATAACCGTAGGAGAAAATATAAAATGGAAGAAAAAATCGAAGGACTAAAGTATCTGCTTTCACTCAGCTACGTTGCAATTGAGCGAAGTGACGAACACGAGGAGGTCAAACGCAACCTCGCCTTTTCGGTTTACAGCTTTGGCTTGCTTTTTGAAAGCGGCGAAATGACTGCGCCCGACAATTTGCTTATAAAAAATCGTGCGTGCTACCTTATATCGCCCGAGATGCATCCCGAGTATGCCGCAAATAAGGAATATTTTGACGGCTTGCCCATGGGCGAGCACACCTTTGTTAAGGGCGGCGGCGTTACGGTGGACGGCAAAATCAAGTTTGATGCAGGCGGATATTTGTGGCGCAAGTGCGTGGACAGCGGCTTGCTTAGCGGTATGGACGCAATCGAGCCGACAAAGTATCACCTTTACGAGCTGGTTTACCGCTTGCTTACTCTCAGCAGCGTGACCGACGAGCTTAAGGCTATGTGGTACATCTTCTTCCCTTATATTATAGAGATGGGCGCGCCTTACGAGGAAGAAATCTACTATAAGCTGCGCGCAATCGTTTTGACCGAAGAAAACTTCAAGAACGTTCTCGAAAGCAAATACAGTGACCGTATTTATGTTACCACCAAGGACATGGTGCTTGGTGGCGCCAACCCCGTAGTTATTGACTGGTTCCTCGAGTATACCGAGTGGAAGAACGTCAAAAACGACAAGGGTATCTCTCGCGAGCTCGAAAAATATCAGCGTCTTTTGGTGATGGGCGACTATGCTTATGTGGTTAAAGGAACCGAAAGGATGCTGGACGCAATGCCGGACAACGAGGAGCTTTTCTTGCTGAATATGACGGCTAAGGTTTCGCTTGCAGGTAGCCTGGACGAAAAGGAGCGCAACGTTATCTTTGACGAGATTATTCGTGATGCACAGGAAGCGCTTCCCTCGCCGCTTAAGAAAAAGAAGAATTATATCGCCTACTACCTTGGGCTTGCCTTCCTCGGCAAAAAGGAGATTGACAAAGCCGAAAATAGCTTTAAGCTTTCGCTTACCTACGACCCCAAATTCGAGCTTGCCGAAATGATGCTTAAGGGCATGGACAAGGTTATTAAATAAGGCCCAAAGCCCAAACAAGAAAAAAACGACAGTCAAATCAAACTCTCGTTTTTTTTGGTCGGAGTGAGAAGATTCGAACTTCCGGCCTCATGAACCCC
>SVHR01000013.1 GCA_015055705.1 Clostridiales bacterium
AATCTTCGTTCTACCGGCTCTGGCACACAAAATTGCCGACTCGTTGAGAAGATTTGCTATCTCCGCACCCGAGAAGCCGCTTGTTGCGCGAGCCAAAATCTTAAAGTCAACGTCATCTGCAAGCGGTTTGTTGCGCGCGTGCACCTTAAAGATTTCCTCTCTGCCCCTGACGTCGGGCAGGTTCACCATAATTTGCCTGTCGAATCTGCCGGGTCGAAGAAGCGCCGGGTCGAGAATATCCGCGCGGTTGGTTGCCGCCATAACGATAATTTCGTCACTCGTCTCGAAGCCGTCCATCTGTACGAGAAGCTGGTTTAGCGTTTGCTCTCTCTCGTCGTGACCGCCGCCAAGACCTGCGCCACGCTGACGGCCTACCGCGTCAATCTCGTCTATAAAGATAATGCACGGCTTATTGCGCTTAGCCGTCGCAAAAAGGTCACGTACTCTGCTTGCGCCCACGCCCACGTACATCTCTACGAAATCCGAGCCGGATATCGAAAGGAAGGGGACGTTTGCCTCGCCGGCTACTGCCTTTGCAAACAGCGTTTTACCTGTGCCCGGAGGGCCTACAAGCAATACGCCTCGAGGAATTTTTGCGCCCACGTCTGTAAACTTTTTGGGCTCACGCAAGAACTCAACTATTTCCTTAAGCTCTTCCTTTTCTTCCTCTGCGCCCGCAACGTCGTTGAATCTTACCTTAACCTTCTTCTCTTCCGCACCGCTCTTGCTAAAGTCAGCAACCTGCTTGTTGCTGTTGCTGATAGAACGGAACAAAATGATACCAAGGACTACGATTGCCAGCACGCTGAAAAGCGGTGTGATATAATCCCAAATGCTGGTTACGTAACGGTCGTTGTACGACACGTCAACGTCGGTTGCTCCTATTTCATTAATGAACGCGTCAAGCGACGTGCGGTCGGGAATGTAAGTGTAATAAGTCGAACCGCTTTCGAGCTTGTAAGTCGCCTTGTCGTTTTCGACAACAATTTCCACCACCTTATCCTGACGGATATATTCTTGAAGCTCACTATAGCTCTTTTTTTCAACCCTTCCGTTGCTGTTTACCGCCATATAAACGACTATACCTATCAAAAGCGCGGCAAGAACTGTAAGTATAATCCATAAACCTTTTTTATTACTTTTCAATGCACTCCTCCAAAATACTGATATAGTATATCACAATCGCAAATGACATATCAAGCGAATTTGTAGGCGAAACGGTGATTTTTCTGCGAAATCAAGCGAAGCTTGTTTATTAATCGCCAAGGCGCTCACTAATTGCTTGCACGAGCATTCTTTGTACATTGTTCAAAAAGAACGCCTGTACCGTTTGTGTTCCTCCACCTGCGCCACCGCCTTCCTCGCCGCCGCTTGGAACCTCGACCTCGCCGGGCGGAATAACCGACTCGTTATACGAGCCCGTACCCTCCTTTTGCCCTTGAAGCTTAAGATACAGGTCGTTGAACCAATCGGTTATGTCGTGAAGCAAGGTATATTGCGACCAAAACTCGGCCGAAAGCGTCCACTCCTTTTTTATGCACTCATCAATGCTTGCATACAGCTCGTTGGCCTTGTCACTATCAAAATATGACACGATATTAAACATATATGAATAACACGCGCGATAGCCGCTATAACGGAGATACGGATTATCGCTTGTTACGGTCACCCAATAGGCAACAAGATTTGCCTCGTCCTCGCGCATAACCCCCTTAGCATGAGCAAGCTCGTGCGCCACAGTGACAGGCATACTGCATGCAGGCGTAAGCGGATTGATGTTCGCTTCGCCAAACGGCGCAAAAAACACACCTGTAATGTGCATATGACTCATAATATTTTTGCTGACAATCGCCTTTGCCTTTGGGGTATAGTCCAAAAAATAGTCGCTGTTAAGGCGCTTATACTCCTCCGCAAAAAGGCCGGACAGCTCCGAAATTGTGTACGGCAAAACCGTTCTGCCGTCCTCGTCGCGCTCCACCGTACGGGCAACCTCATTGAAATCGGCAAAAAACTCCTCAGCAAGCCTAATAACATAATCCTTATCATCCTCGGTAAAAAAAGCCCTCTCATAGGCAGGCACGTCTACCTCTGCTCGGTAATACGAAAAGCCTGCCGACAAGGTATATACATTGCCAAAGCTAAGTCCTATGATAACTACAGTGAGCAAAAAGCTTACACCCCTTGCCCCGCTTTTGCGACAAAAGCAAATTATTGCCAGCACTACTAGCGTAATTAGCGAGATAATGGCGACGTACAAAAACAGCTCGTACACCGAGAACGGAATCAAGCCGAATATGCGACTTGCAGCCTCTATCCACCTGCGCGAAACGACGCTTGCCATCCATTCCGATATAGACTGAACGGATCTCAAAATAAGCAAAAGCACCAAAATTGCCGCAAGAACCCCTGCGGCAATCAGTAAACGTATTGCTTTACGCTTGTAGTCAATTTTCTTTTTTTGTTTCATTAAGCCTTATTGATGTAAAGAACCCCAAGCGTGCCCTTGCCGCAATGCGAAGCTATAGTAGAGCCCGCAGTAGTTTCGATAATTTCCTTAACGGACGGAACAAACTCCCTTACAAGCGCCTTAACCCTTTCTACAATTTTCTCATCCGCATTGGTGTGGGTTATAAAAATTCGTGTAATATCGGGCGTATCAAACTCTTTTAGAATAGCCGAAACATACTTCTCGATGCAAACCTCCATCTTGCCCCTGAATTTTTGTCCGACAACCATCTTACCGTCCTTTACGATAATTTGCGGATGAATTTTGAATGCGGTTGCAACGAATGCGGTTACGCCGTTACATCTGCCGCCCTTGTGCAAAAATTCCATGGTGTCAACCACAAACGAAGCCTGTACGTACGGAATAAGCGCGGTTACGTTGTCGAAAATTTCGGCGCCTCCTTGTCCCTCTTTTGCATAGTCGTACGCCTTGAGTGCCAACAGTCCTATACCCGTGGAAAGAGAACGGGAATCAACAACATAAACACCCTTGTGCGCTCTTGCCGCAGCCACTGCATTATTGTATGAAACTGACATTTCGCCGCTTACGGCAAAGTGAACAACCTCACTTCCGTCCGCAGTAAGATTGGCAAAATACTCATCGTAATCATCAATACCGCGAGCCGCCGTCTTGGGAAGCCTTTTGTTTTGCTCGAAATTGTCAAAAATCATAGTCGGCTTAATATCCACACCGTCAAAATACTGAGTTCCCTCTAAGGTAACCGCAAGCGGCATAACGCTGATTTCACACTGCTGGGCAACCTGCTGAAGGTCTGCGGTTGAATCTACCGAAATTTTTACCATAACAATTTCTCCTTATTATATTTCTTCTAAATTTTTACCTTAATTTTATTACAAATCGGACAAGTAAATAGTGTCGATAATGTTATACCAGCCCGAATCCTGACTTATAATTTTTGTTACCTTACCAAGAATATCGTCCTCGGCAAACAACCCATAGCTTCTGGAATCAAGCGAAATGTCGCGGTTATCGCCAAGCAAAAGAAATTCTCCTTTTGCTACCGTAATAATATATTCGTCGGTTACGTCTTGAATATCACCTACGAACAGACAGCCTGTTCCGTAAACATCCTGCGACGAAAAACCGTATTCGGTCATGTATCCGTCATCGATATAAGGCTCGTCTACCCGCTTAAAGCCGTCGCCGGTGTCAAGGTACAGCTGAACCGTTTCGTTGTATGGAGCAGCTCCATCTCCCGTAGTCACAAACACAACTCTGTCACCACCCACCGCAACGATGCGTTTTATTATCGCCTTCTCGTCGCTGACCTCAGCCGTAACGATATCACCACGCCTAAGCCTGCCCATTGTAGTGCAAAAAACTATATCATCGTGATGAACGGTATCCATCATACTGTCACCGCTTACCTTCGCAAATGAACAGGTGTTTTGGTAAATTATTACAAGGACTGCAAGAATTGCCGCGAGCAAAAGGAGTAAGTTTGCAATGTTTTCTCTTTTTCCGCGCCTTGTGTCTAAAATTAGTGGGGCTAATTGTAAATCCATATTACACCCACAGCATGGACGAAACAAGAACCTCGCCGCTGTCCGGCTCGACCTCGAATGCCACCACGTTATTCCAGCTTAGTGACTCATTTTGAAGCTTAAAATCATCTGCGGCAAAGCTTTGAGTAATCCAGCCCTGACGGCTATCTGCTTCTTTTTCGCATACGTATCTGCGTTTTTTGGAATCGGTGATTACAAATCTTACCTTTTGATTCCTCGCCTTAGAGCAGAACATTATTTGAAGAATTGCGCCCTCCGCGCTCTTGTATCGAACATCGGCAAGCTTGAAGGTAACAAGCGGCTTAACCGCACTTACGCCCTCGATACCAAACGGGCCCTGCTTCATAACAGGCTTGTCGCCGCTTAGCATAATCCAGTCGTCAGTGCCCATATCGCTGTCGTAAACCAATCTATTGCTTTTTATGGGCTGTGCCACTACACCCATCTCGGAGGGCTTACGAACTGCTACTGTAGAAGATACCTTATAGCCGTGCTCCTTGGCTGTTACGAAGGCACAAATTGGCTGATCTGTCAGAGAAACGCCCACCTCTGCCAAGTAGCTTTCGCCAACGCGCATAAGCCTTGCTCCCGACCAATTTCGCACCGAGCCGTCCACATCACCCTCGCTGGTGTAAAGAGCAATTTCATCAGGCGAGCCGCTGTAAGAAACCTCGTAATACAGCTTGCCGCCGCTTTGATACGGCCTAAGCGTGGGAGTTTCGGGCAATGCTCCTTCTCCCACAAGGTGATGCCTTAGCCAAAGCTCTATATTGCGCTTGCCGTCCTCGGTGGGCACATGGTCTGTACGCTCGTTAATACAAAAGCGGCTGTCCTTACCCTTGATAACGGCAAAAATTTCGCTCATAAACTCAAGCGACCCGTCAGATTCGTTGCTGGATACAACCTCTAGCACAGGAAATCTTAGAATAGGCGCATAAGCCCGGTTGTCAAGAGCCGCCATGTAATGCAAATCATCGTTTTCGGGCTGATAGTCGGACGAGAAAAGCGTTACGCCTGCGTCAACGCTTGTCACCGCCGAAAGCTTCCATACCAGCGAGCCGCCCGTGCCGATACCAAGCATCGCTATTTTACCGCTAAAGCTTTGCTTTGCGTATAGCACCGTAGATATTGCCACCGATGCCCAAGCATACCACTTGGATTCCTTAGGCGAAATACCTCGCGTCACCTCTATGCTAAGAGCGTCTCTAAGTGAGGCCGGATACATCGTTCCTCTGCCCTTGCCTCCTTTTACTCCGATATAGTCGGCAACCAAAACGTTATAGCTTTTTATGTCGGGAATAACAAGCTCGTCTCCATAATCGCCAAAAATAATAAGCGTGGGCAAGCCGTCGCCATTGTGAAGATACTTAGCGAATATCCTTATAACGCCGTCTGCGGTCCTTAATCCGCTAAAGTAAAACTCCTTAATCCTTTTCCCCTCGTGGCTTGCAAAACGCAACACCGTCTCGTCAAATGGCGAAGCGGTATCGAAGTCCTTCCATAAAATTTGAGGGGTCATTAATTCCATACTATGTAATGATACACCTTTTTTTATTTATTGTCAACCGTTCGGCTCAAAATAAAACGCTTAGTCAACACTTTACACCATTTTTCACTCTGCTTCCGGTATGCCTTAAGCGGCAACGTTCACTGTTTTGATTGCTATATCAGCCTTTAATTATTCAATATTATTAAGCACCTTAAGCCTTTTGTCGAATAATTTAAGCGCCTTATAGAAATTTCTACGCTCTTGCTCAGTAATTCCGCTACCTATAAAAGCTACTAGCCCCTCTACCTTTTGGGCAATACGTATTGCCGTTTCCGCCCCCTTTTGTGTAAGCTTAAGCATTTGCCTATAGCAGCCCTCTGCTTGAATCACATACCCCGAGCTTACAAGAAAGTCAACTGCACGCGAAACGGCCGCCTTATCCTCGCCACTAAGCCTACTAAGCTCTGCCGCCGTCATCTCGCCGTTTACGTGCAAAAAGTACAAACACGTTACATGCGTTCCCTTTAGTCCAAATTCCGCCATCTCCTTGTCCTTCAATCTATGGACATTTCGATATATACCGGAAATAAGGATCGTAAAATTTTGATAAAGCTCTTCCATTACATCCTTATTATAACACCAATTTGTTGACGTGTCAACAAGTTTGAGGCACAGTTTCTAATAGAATCAAAAATAAAAGGCGCTGTCACAAAAAACGGTTGATTTTAATTAAAGGCGTCAAATGCAAGTCAGACCGCTTTTGAGCTGCGGATTTCGAGCGACGTGTACTTGCCGTACAGGCAAAGCCTGTTTTTGGGCGCGGCAAGCGTTGGAAAGCTAAACATGCCTATTTTGCGCATTATCATCATCACGCCGCCGCATTTCACGCTTTTAATATAAATCGTCTAGTGTGACTAAGCCAAAAAAAGACAAACACGAAACCGTGCTTGCCTTTTTTGTTTTGTTAAACAGTTTTATGCCCAAATTTTGGGAATACCGTATTCGTAATGCCAATAGCTGCCCGCCTCTGTGGGAGCCGATTCACTGTAATAGTAAACAGTCGAAATCGTAGGAATCATCACACTAAGCGAGGTCCATGCAGCTTTATCGCCTAAATAGAAAATTCGGTCCAAAGATTTACACTCGCCAAACGGTGTGCCCATAACAGAGCTTACAGCTTCGCCAAAAACAACGAAGTTAAGGCTAGAGCAGTTGTAAAATGCGTTGTTAAGAATAGACATCGAGCCCTCGCCCACACCTATCCAAGCCTCTACCATAAGCACACAACCGTTGAAAGCATTTGCGCCGATGCTGGTAACAGTACTGGGAATTTCTATCGACGAAAGAAGCTGACCGCCAAAGGCATAAGTACCAATCTTGGTCAAGCCTTCGTTGAGATGAATATCCGAAAGATGCGCGTCAGAGTCATTTATACCGTAATTGAACGCATAATTACCAATCGCAGTAACATTTTTGCTAAGGGTTACGCTTACAAACGAGCTGGCGTAGAATGCGTAATTACCAATCTCATAAGTGCCACCGTTGTAGCTTGCCGGCGTAACAACAACCGTTTCGTTGCCGTTGTAGCCATCAAGATAAGCAACACCGTTGTACTCGCAGAACAACCAACCGTCCTCGGTTTCGGTTCTGACAAGTCTTTGGCTCTCGTCAGTATAAACCACATAAGCGTACTGAGCGATACCGCTGCCTACTTTAATGCTGGCTGATGAGCGATTGTAAATTTCCCTAAGTCCATAGCAGCCCCTAAATTTAGCTGCAGCCACCTGAGCCGTTTTGAGACTACTGCCCACAACAAGATAGCTAAGCTTGCGATTATTTAAAAATGCCTCGCTGCCTATCGTCGTCAAGGTGTCGGGAAGAACAAGCTCTCTTATCGCACAACCACTGAAGGTTTTCTCACCTAATGACTCAAGAGTATTGGAAAGCGTAACGTTTGCAAGCGAGCTGCAATCAGCGAAAATCGAGTTGGGCAATCTTTTTACGCCGTCCTCGATAACTACTGTTTCAAGCGAGGAGCACTTGTAAAACGCCAAGTTACCTCTCTTGTAAACCTGTTCTGTCGAAGTGCCATTGCTGTTGTTGCCGAAATCAGTGCTTTGTCCCATGCTTGCGGGAATGGTTATGCTTTTAAGCGAATAACATGCCCCAAAGGCACCGTTACTAAGAGTGGTAAGACCCTTGCCAAGCTCTGCCGACTCAAGTAAAACATTCGCAAAGAACGCTGCATAGCCTATCGTCTTAAGACTGTCGTCAAACGAAACGGACCTAATATACATTTCCTTATGCACCTGACCTGTTGAGGGCATACCTTCGCCACCAAAGGACTGCTGTCCAATAGACGAAACGCCGGTTACCTTTACGCTTTGAAGTGCAGTACAAAGATAGAAGGCATAGTCGGAAATAATTGTATTACCCGTACCGTTTACAACAAGAGTTTTCAACGTAGTGTTTCCGGACGAACCGAACAAATAGCCGGGGATTGAGCTAACTCCGCCAATAGTGAGATTCTCTATCGACTTACCTACAAAAGCCTTTACGTCAAGCGAATAGGGGAATTCGTAAAGATTATCCTCATATTCATAGGTAAACATATCGGGTAAAACGACGGTGTTTCCGTTTCCTCTGGTGCCCACGTACTTAACGTTTGTAATTTTGGGAACGCCGTCCTCAATGCCGCTAAGAGTATAGGTGAACAAATTTCCGTCAATGTCGTAAAGCTCGCTTTGTGCGTCTGCCGACTTATAAACCTTAGCAGCGTAGTATCCTACGTAACCGTTGCCGGTATTACCTGCCGAGATATTAAGCGAGGAAAGATTTACTACCTCTTTAAGATTTATACAATCGAAGAAAGAGGGATATGCCGACCATGCCGAGGGGTTGTATGAATCACCCACATGGCTCGTGCCGCCGCTAATCGAGCTTACCGACGAAGGAATGATAACCTTTTCGATAAAATCACAGCCGCGGAAGGCGCCTGCCGCAATTTTGATGTTGCTTACGCCACCGAGCGTTGACGGAATTTCTACAGTCGTATCCGTTCCGCTATAGTTTACAATGGTTGCGCTATTATTTTGCAGGAAGTAAGTAAAATCACCCTCGGTATGCATATTGCTATCCTCAAGCGAGGTAACTACGGATAACGCATTTTGTGCGATAAGTCCGTTAGCGGATTCACCTGCGGTGATGGTTGTGGAGGAAAGATTTACCACCTCATAAAGCATAACACAGCTTCCAAATGCATTACTGCCAATTGACGAGAAGTCGCCAATAACGACATAACCAAGTGCATAGCATTTATTGAACGCATCAAGACCGATAGTATCAATGCTGCTAAGGTCCGCACGTTCAAGCGAGAAGCAGCTTGTAAACGCCTTGTCACCGATGCTTGTCGCATTGGGAATGTTAAGATCAATTATAGCGTTACGGCACTCATAGAATGCACCCTCTGCAATCGTCTTTACCGAGCTGGGAAGCATTACGTTGGTAAGCGTGGTGTTGGTATGACTTTCGTAAAAGATTAGACCCTCCTCCTGCGCAAACGCATACTTGCCTATCGACTCAAGCGAGCTGTTTTGCGAAAAATCAACCGTCTTAAGTGAAGAACAACCATAAAAAGCATAGTCGCCGATAGCCTTAAGATTCTCACCGGCTACCACCTCCTCAAGTGCAGGGCAAGCGGAGAATGAGTATCTACCGACAGACACCGTATAAGTGGGAAGCTCTACCTTGGTAATGGTAGTGTTGCCGTAAAACGCATAATCCGCAATAGTCTGAATATTGCCGGGCAACGAGGTGTTTCCTCTGCCGGCCGGATAGTAGACCAAGGTATTTGCGCGGATAAGCGTAACAAGACCGTCGTTGGATCTGTACGTGCTGTGACCCGTCATGATGTCTATTCTTTGCACGCCGCTACCCATAAATACCTGATAGAAGGACACCCCGGACGCAAGCGCGAAGGTATTGGGAAGCTTAATGTCGCTAAGTCTAACGCAGTTAGCAAACGCACCCTCCTCGATGACAATGGGAGTTCTTCTATCCTCAAATATAACCTTTCTAAGCTGAGTGCAGCCTGCAAAAGCGTCCTTGGTGATAGCACTAACGTTTGCCGGAATAGTTACCTGAGTAATGTTAGAGCCCGCAAAAACGTTGGTTATCGTGGTAATAAAGCCGGGAACGGTAAATGCGCCCTTTGTACCCTCTGCAATAAAGGCAATTTCTCTCTCGCCTGTTTCAAGCGTTTGAATAAGAGTGCCGTTTACCGAGGAAAATCCACCCGGTCTGCCGCCGCTGACGTGATAAACGTTGATGGAGGCAAGCGAAGGGCATCCCTGAAAAGCAGAGGTATTAATTACGCTGATAGTATTGGGGATATTAAGCTCGGTAAGATACGGGCAATTGCTGAAATCACTAATCGTGGTTACGTATTTGCCGTTGTAGGTAGCAGGAATAGTAAGCTTATCGACCTTTTGAATACCGCTCTTTTTGCTTACGGAATAGGTATTGCCGGTTTCACCGAAGCTGAGCGCAGTCGTCCAAAAAGGATAAAGCTTAATCTCGCCGTCCTCGTCGACCTCACTTCTGCTCCAGATGTCACTGCTTACTCCGTATGCGTCGGTAACTGCGGAGGAGCGTTCACCGTTCTCAGTTACCCATGCGATAAAAACCTTGGTAGCGTCCTTATTGGTCGGCACAGGCAATGTATATTCCTGTCCGAAAACAACCTCGGCAGAGGTAGCGGAATCATCCGTGTTCTCATTGTCGGGGTATACAAGAGTTACCAAAACGTTTTGGGGAATCATGTATGAATAGAGGCTGATGTCCCTACCCTCGGTAAGAACAATATCCTCCATTCTTTTTCCGTTGGAGGCCGCACCGCCGATAACGTCGTACCAGCCCTCAAAGGTATATCCTTCCATCGTAGGCTCGGTGGGATATTCGATAGCGTCGCCTACTGCTACATAAGCCTCGGTGCTTTCGCCGCCGTGGTTGAACGTCACGGTATAAGCGTACACCTCCATATCTACGGTCTCGGGCTCGTCATAATCGTTGAAGAAGCAGTTTACGGTAATTTTGTTGTAGCCTGCTTTTGTAAGACTGATTACTGCACTTGCCTCGGTAGTGCTTTCCACAGCAACCTCGTCGTTTACCAAAACCTCAAAGCGCTGTGCCCCAACAACACTCTTCCACGATACGGTATTGCCGTAATATCTGATTACGTTGTGCATCTTACCGTTGTTTACGTTAAGCACGTCGCTGTGAAGCGAGTTGTGAGCGCCCTTTGCGGCTACTGTAATTGTAAAGTCAGCATATTCGCCGATTCCGTCAAGCTGCTCGGAAATATCGTGCGAGGTGCCGCTTACGCTAACAATCTCACCGTCTACATTAAGCTCGTAGCCGTTAGCGCCCTGTACCTCATTCCAGCTAACGGTGCTGCCCACAATCTTAAGACCCGTGGGAGTAGCAAGCGTCTGCTTCTCTATGGTGATGCCCTTCGGGCTGGGCGAATAATAGCCCTCGCTGATGGGGCGAACCGAAATGGTTGCGCTGCCTGCGTTAAGGTGCTTGTAGCAGAAGGAAGCCGCGTTGCCTACGTTGTAGGTATAAACAGTTGACTCGTTGAGCCAAACAAGAACCTCGTACGAGCTTGCGTTTTCTACGCGATCCCAGCTTACGGTTTCGGTGTTAGCGTTGTTAACTACTGCCGAAATCTCGTCAAGAGAACGGTCGAGTCTGTAGGCTCTGGACACCGAATCAACGTAGCCGGTTGCTCTTGCGTGTACAGTAAACTCGATAACGCCTCCCTCCTTTACAGGACACGCCGAGAAATTATAGCTGGTAGACTTACCGTTAGAAAGCATATCGTGATTGTGATATTCATTGCCGCAATCTATAGTAATAAAATATTCCTCTGCGTTTTCTACTGCGCCAAACACGAGAATGTTGCCTACAACCGTAAACTTAGAAGCCTTGTTAAGCGTCTTGTTGTTGAAGTATCTGGTATGTCCAACGTTGTTGCCTGCACTTACAACGACCTTATACTCACCACCCTCGAAGGTATCCCACTCGGGGTCATAGCTGGTATCGCTGGCATTGCTGGAATGAACCTCGTTGTTCTCTGCGTCATAAATCTTAACAATATAATCGCTTACACCGGTAAGACCCTGCCACTCGATAGCCTTATCCGTAACGGACGGCATAATCTCGGTGCTGGACTCGTTCCAAACAGCATAAAGCGTGGTATCCTCTACAAACACGGTATTCTCGCCGTAAATGCGAGTAAGCTTTTCCCCGTTGTCGCTATCGCTAATCCACCAGCCGCCAAAGAGGTAGCCCTCTCTCTCGGGCGTAGCTACGTTGTAAAGCTTACCGTTGACGGTAGTAGCCTTTTCGATATTCTCTGCACCCTCGTAGCCAAGCTCGAAATCAACGGTGAAGTTTTGAACGCCGATTTCTACGGGAATCCACTTTGCATAAAGAGTCGTTGCGGCGGTAACCATTTCTGCCCCAAAGGTGTACGGAGTAGCACCTGCGGCGTCCTTATACCAGCCGTAGAACAGGTTGCCCTCCTTAACCGGGTCGGCAGGCTTAGAAAGCGTGCGACCGTTTTGTACGGATACGCTTTGTACCTCGCTACCTCCCTGCGAATCAAAGCTCACGGTAAACGATACTCTTTTGCGGAATATCATACGCGAGCCATTGTATGTAAAGCCGATTGCTCCCCCAACCATCTGACCCGAAACGGTGCCGTCTGCGCTGTTATTAAAGGTAAAGGTAACGGTATAGCCGTCCGTTGCCTGCTCGAGCACGTACGTACCCGACTTACTTTGATTGCCAATAATAAGCGTAAACTTATCGCCGCTGTTTAAGGTAAGAAGACTTTCGCCGGCAGCCGTATCGCAATAATAGATACCCGTCTCGGGACCTTCCTCCCTCGGACCATTATCGTCAGGGTTTTTTCTGTCGCAAGCCACCGTCATCAGTCCAAGGGACACGATAACGGCGATTATCATTGCCAAAAATAATTTTCTTGACTTCATGATGCCTCCTTAATATGTATAAAAATTTTTTTGCGTATCTTACTACAAAGCCTATTAACGATATAATAAGACCTTGTAGCAGTATAACACAAGCAGCCCGCGTATGTCAAGCGGAGCGCCTGCTGATTTTATCATTCTGTCACATTTTCGCACGCTTTTATCGCACAAATACATCACAAAAGACGTCTCCCAAAATTTTCACATTGGTTTTTATATATAAGACTTGACAAATAGCGCGCGCGTATATATAATGTATCTACTATACACTGTCGTATTTTGTGTATGCTGCAGGATGACTATTCGCACAAAGCACACTAAGCGACAAATCCACAAGGAGAAAACTATGAAAAAAAGGACTCTTATTGGCATTATTGCCATGCTTATTGTGCTTTGCATCGGTCTTATCGGCTGCCAAAAGTGTGAGCATACCTTTAGTAAGGAGTGGTCGTACGACGACACCCATCACTGGCATGCCGCTACCTGTGGCTGCGACGAGGTTGCCGACAAGGCGGAGCACAAGCTTAAGGCCTCCAACGGCGCTTGCATGTACTGCGATTACGTTCAGCACAGGCATGAGTACGACCTCCACTGGTCATACAACGAAACCCAGCACTGGAGGAAGGCTACCTGTGAGCACACCGATGAAATCACCGATTTGGCAGATCACAGCTATAACGCTGACGGCACCTGCACCAGCTGCGGATACGTAGAGGGCTCGGGAATTCCCATTACCGAAATTGAATGGGATGCCACCCGAACCCATACCGTAGAGACTCCCGACGCTACGGCAAACCGTATCGTTCACGATAATCTTCTTCTTACTATGATTGCGGGCGGCACGTACGAGGTTTCGGGCTTAGAGGACACCTCCGTTACCGAGCTTATCATTCCCGAAGAAGCAAACGGTAGAAAAATTACTTCTATCGGTCAGTACGCATTCTCAGACTGCCCGAATCTTGAAACGGTTGTGCTTTCGGACAATATTACCAAGATTGCAATGTATGCGTTTGAATGCACAGACAGCTCCGGAAACGTAACCTCCTCTCTTCGTTCGGTTACTCTTGGCAGCGGTCTTAAGCGAATTGAGTCGTTCGCCTTCAATTACTGCGCTTACCTTGAAACGGTGAATTTCGAGGTCGCAACTCAGCTTACCGAAATCGGACAGTCCGCATTCTACGAGTGCAACAGCCTTCAGGCAGCTAACCTCCCCGCAAGCGTGGAATTGATTGCAATGGGCGCCTTCTACGGCTGTATATCTCTTTCGGAGGTTACTCTTCACGAGGGTCTGCTTTCTATCGGCTACGCTGCCTTTATGGATTGCGAATCTCTTACCTCTCTTACCGTCCCCAACAGCGTACAGGACCTTGGACAGTCCTTCCTTGCCGGCTGTACCGCTATGCAATATCTTTCACTCCCGTTCGTGGGCTTGGATAGATACGACACCTACTACCTTGGCCTGTTCTTTGCCGCGGAGTACACGGGCACCGAAAACGCAGCTACGGCTAACGCCAACGTGCCCACGACGCTTACCACGCTGCACATTACCGACGCGCTTCAGCTTTGCGACGGTGCGTTCGGTGCTTGTACGAGCATTCAGACGCTTACGGTAAACAGTGACATCGCTTTGGTTGGCAGGGTTGCCTTTAGCGGCTGCTCCAGCCTTAGCTTTACCACTGAAAACGGCGGAAAATACATAGGAAACGAGGAAAATCCGTACGTTATATTTGTAAGCGCGACAGACACCTCGGCTTCCCAAATTATCATCAACGAAAACACCGTTGTTATTGCAGGCAGTGCGTTTGCAGGCTGCACCGCACTTACCTCGCTTAATATCCCCAACAGCGTAACCTCGGCAGGTAACGCAGCATTTGACGACCTTACCCGTCTTTGCAACAAGGAGGGCAACAACTACTACCTTGGCAACGCTCAAAACCCCCGCCATATTTTGGTAAAGGCAAACAGCGCTACCGGCACCTACACCCTTGATAAGGACGTTAAGGTTATTGCAGGCGGTGCCTTCAACAACAATCCCTCGCTTGTAAACGTCGAGATCCACGACGGCATCACGGCAATAGGTCCCAACACCTTCTATGAGTGCACCTCGCTTACAAACATTTCTATTCCCAACAGCGTTAGAGCTGTTGCAAAGAATGCGTTCACCGGATGCGCTCCCGCTTCTATCTCGGTACCGGCTTGTGCCTTGGTTGCATTCGTAAACGCTTATAACGATCTTCCCACCTCGGACGATAGATATACGCTTAATCCGCTTGATTCGCTTAAGGTGGCACACGTTACCAGCGGCAGCTATCTGCCTGCAGGCTCGTTCTATCACGCTGAAAACCTCCATACGGTAACTCTTGCAAACAGCATCGCCCGCATAGGCGCAAGTGCTTTTGAAGGAACTTACGGACTTGACGAGGGCTCGGGTACCATAGTTCTTCCCACTGCGCTCAGACGTATCGAGGAAAGCGCTTTCCGTGGCTCACATATCACTTCTATTGCTTTCCCCACAGCTCTTGAATATATTGGCTCAAACGCATTTAATTACTGCTCCAGCCTTGGCGGTACTCTTATCATTCCCGATAAGGTAACGTACATTGGCTATCAGGCATTTGAAAAAATCGTTATTACCGGTCTATACATAGGTAAAGGACTTAGCGAAATTAATGACGTAGGATATTTCCTTGACGTAAAAATCGGATATATGTGGTATCTCCAAAAGATTATGGTTTCCAAGGAGAACCCGTACTTCTACAGCGAAAACAATTGCTTGTTTGCAATTGGAAGCGGTAAGCTCCTGTTGGGTGGATCGGATGCAGTCATCCCGACCGATGGTACCGTTACCGAGATTGCAGGCTTCGCATTCTACGGAAGACAATATCAGACCTTTACCTCTATTACTATTCCCAAGTCAGTAACCTCCCTTGGTTATGCTTGCTTCTCCGGCTGCACCCCCCTTACAGATATCTATTACGAGGGCACCGTTGCGGAATGGACGGCTATTTCAAAGGGTCACGGCTGGAACAATGCGTTAGGAAACGGCAATTGCGTTGTTCATTGCACCGACGGCGATTGGAACGTTCCCCAATTTGAGGGATAAAAACGCTTAAGTTAGTAAAAGCAACTCATCGCAGGATGAGTTGCTTTTTTTAAGCCACGCTATTATATACGGCGCGAGGGAAGCATATCGAGTAGAGCACGCCCGCTGCGCCCAAAGACAAGCTTCGCTTGCTTCAGCGCGGAATTGGCTTGATTTGCTTAATAAGCTTAGGTCGCGCCCAAAAACAGGCTATGCCTGCGCCCAAAACAGGCTTTGCTCATGCGCAAGATAGGCTCATTTAGCAGACCACGCCCGCCGCGCCCAAAAACAGGCTATGCCTGCGCCCAAAGCAAGCCTTGCCTGTTCTTTTATTTAAGCGGTGTAAATACAATAAATATATAATGAAACCGATAGTTCGTTCTATATTTACATTGTCGGCGTTTTCGTTTATCGAGCGCCTACTTGGATTTGTATTCAAAATCTACCTTGCGGGCCAGCTGGGCGCAACGGCGCTTGGTATATACCAGGTGGCATTTTCCTTTTTTATGGTGTTGCTTACCGCAATCACAAGCGGCTTACCGCTTGTAACAGCCAAACGCACCGCAAAATGCCGAGCCGAAAACGCACTGTGCGAGGAGTACGCCATCTCCACCGCCTCGCTTATTATCAGCATTATCGCTTCTACCGCGATTATAGCGCTTACGGTAGCGCTTCGCAACGTGATTGCAAGCTCGTTTGCTAGTTCCACCAGCATGACGCTTGTGCTGTATATGCTTCCTGCCCTGCTTTTTTCGTCCGTTTACTCGTCCTTTAGGGGCAACCTTTGGGGCAGACAAAAGTACACCCTTGTAAGCGTTCTTGAGCTTATCGAGCAGGTTTTTCGCATAATAGCGTGCGTAGTGCTGTTTGCTATCGGCTTCGACAAGCTGACATCAACGGCGCTTTCTATGTCTGTTGCCTGCCTTATAAGTGCGGCGGCGTGCGCCATAGCCTACTTCCGTAGCGGCGGCAAGCTGAGTAAAACAAACGGCGAAATAAAGCCACTGCTAAAAAGCAGTACGCCCATAACCTTAAGCCGAGCGGCAAGCAGCGTAATTGCCTCGCTTACAAGTATCGCCGTGCCATTTATTCTTATGGGGATTGGGCATAGCAGCGATCAGGCAATGTACGTATACGGCTACAGCGTGGGCATGGCGTTGCCGCTGCTTTATATTCCGCTAACCTTCGTTGGCTCGATGGCGTTCGTTATGATTCCCTCGCTTTCTCGCGCGATTGCAAGCAAGAACGAAAAAAGCGTCAAAATGCAAATCGAACGCACTATAGGGACCGCAATAGTAATAGGCGGAATTTTCGTGCCCGCATTTGCCGCACTTGGCGAAAGCGTTGGCTCGTTTTTGTACGCCAACGCGGACGCAGGCGCATTCCTTGCCTTTTCGGCTTGGCTTATGATTCCCATCGCGCTGGAAAATATCACCTCGTCCATGATGAACTCGCTCGAGCTGGAGCTTAAGGCTCTCCTCTTTTACGTAATCGGGTCGGCGGTCATGTTTGGCTTTATTTTTATTATGGGCGATAGCTTTACCATCGAAATGCTTACCGTAGGCATGGGAATAAGCTTTACGCTGTCCTCTATCCTTAATATAATAGCTATGCGAAAAGAGGTGAAATTTCGCCTCGACTTTATCGTTACCCTTATCAAAACGGTTGCTCTTATTATTCCCTCGTACTTCGTCACCAAATGGCTGTATAATATAATAGCGCTTCCCACATTCTTCCGCCTTGCAATAAGTGCGGTGGTAGGAACTGCCTTTATGGGCGTGGGCTGCTTCCTGTTCGGCACGCTGAAAATCGAATATTTTTTGAGCGAACGCAAAAAAAGCGGTAATAATGCTTGACTAAACGCGAAAAAGAGAATATACTTTTTGTACAATTAAATACTTGGAGGGCCCAACATTGAGTACCACTCAACAGGAAATTGCAACTCCCAAAGCTTGCAATCAGCGCAAAAGGCTCATCATTTTGATTTCCTTGGCGCTTTTTTTTGTAGATGCAGCAGCTGTCTGCATTGTTCTTTTGCGCGATAACGCTGTCGCTGTAATGCTTACTGTAATTCTGCTTATGATTGCAGAAGCGACTGTCGGTATCTGGTTTTTTAGGCACAATCTCTTTGCGGTAAAGATTATTCTTAACGTGCTGACCAACTGCTTTGCGCTTACCTTGATTATTCGCCTTATCGTCACCACGACCGAAGCGAACAAGGCAAACAATATCATTTATATAGCAACCGTTGCGGCTATGGCTATATTGCTGATCTGCCTTGACATCGTAGGCAATAAGCAGCAAAGCCGCCGCCGCACAACGAGATATCTTACGTATACGGCGACCTTCGTTGCGCTAAGCGTTCTGTTCAAGATACTTGGCAATACCATCTCGTCCATCGTCATTATCCCAAATATGCGCCTTTCGTTCGTTTACGTGCCGTGGGTGCTGTCAGCCTACGTGCTTGGCCCGGTTGGCGGCGTGATAACAGCGCTTATCGGTGACATTTTGGGTCAGCTTACCGTAGCGGTGGGCGGCGCAATCAATCCGCTTACAACGCTTTCCAACGCGCTGTTTCCGCTTGCACCCGCGCTTATCTTCAAATTTCTTAAGGACAAAACACCCGATTGGCTGAATCTGCTGATTGGTATGGTAATCTCGCTTGTGGTCTGCACTATGGGTATCGGAGCATACGCGCTGTTCTCGTACTACAACTACGGCTCGTCTATGAGCTTCTGGACGTACCTACTTACCATTCGCTCACCGCAGATTATAATAATCGCAATCAATTATTTCCTCTGTTTGCTACTTCTGCCTACCGTCAAAAAAATGAAGCTTAGCGACAAGCTGGAGCAAGAGTAAAACGAGCTATTTGTTAGCATAAAGCAAATGTCATAAAAAAGAATCCACAGGCCGTGGATTCTTTTTGCTTGCAAAAATTATTGCCGCTATCGGCAAAAAACATTGATTTTTTTGTAGCCGCACTCTTGCTTTTTTGCCGATAATATGATATAATACTATTGAAGGAGCAGTTATGAGGTTTTTATCAGTTAGCGATATAGCAAAAATGTGGAATATATCCGAGCGTAGTGTTCGCAATTATTGTGCACTCGGTAAGATTGACGGCGCATTTTTGACGGGCAAGACGTGGAATATCCCGGAGGACGCCGTTAAGCCAAGCAGAGTTAATAAAAAAAGAAATTCTACAAAAACACTGCTAAGCGTTTTGCTTGCAGAAAAAAACGCTAAGCTGTCCGGCGGATTATATCACAAGGTTCAAATCGAGCTTACCTATAACTCTAACCACATGGAAGGCAGTCGCCTAACTCACGACCAAACGCGCTATATCTTCGAAACGAATACTATTGGCATTGACGGTAGTGCCGTTCGCGTGGACGATATCGTGGAAACGGCTAACCATTTTAGGTGTATAGATTTAGTTCTTGAAAACGCCACAAAGCAATTGTCCGAAGGCTTTATAAAGGAGCTGCACCGTGTGCTTAAAAACGGCACTAGCGACAGCCGCCTGGGTTGGTTTGCCGTTGGCGATTATAAAAAGCTACCCAACGAAGTAGGCGATCTTCCAACGACAAAGCCCGAAAGCGTTGCCGGCGAAATACGCGCGCTACTCGCTGAATATAACACGCAAAAAGAAAAAACACTTGACGAAATTTTGGACTTTCATTACCGCTTTGAACGCATTCACCCCTTTCAGGACGGCAATGGGCGCGTTGGTAGGCTGATACTCTTTAAGGAGTGCTTACGCAACAATATCGTTCCGTTTATTATTGACCAAAGCTTAAAGTTCTTTTATTATCGCGGACTGCGCGAATGGTCTAACGAGCGTGGCTTTTTGCGTGATACTTGTCTTACAGCTCAGGATACATTCAAGGCGTGGCTTGACTATTTTGAAATTAAGTATTAGCTTTTATTGTGTTATTTATCCTATGAGAATAAAAATAAGTGTACACAAAATCTGTGTACACTATTTTTGTCTAATAAACCCGCCTGTGCCGTGAGAGGCGTAATGAACCCGCTTTTCAGCAGGTGGGCAAGCCGACTGCCTTTCTGTCTTCCCCTGCTTTTCGATAAAGATTTCGAAAAAATTACTGAGGCCCGACATCTGTGCATAATACAAGCAATCCCTATTTTGTTCTGTGGTTCCATATAAAGCATCACGAACACCGCAGGCTTGTTTATGAATCTATTATACTACATGTTTTTGAAAAAATCAATAGGTTTTTGAAAATTTTTTTAGAAATTTTTTCAAGCACAATCGGAGATTGGTTTTCGGCGCGATTAAGCGTTATTCGCCAAATTAACCAATTCCGCGCTGCAACAAAGGGAAGCCTGTTTTGGGCGCGGCGCGCATTGTACGCTAAACAAACTTATCTTGCGCAGTAACAAATCTTATTGTCATTGCGAGGGGCATCGCCCCGCGGCAATCTCATGCCAAACGAAATTGCTTCGCTACGCTCGCAGGTGACAGATAGAACCCATACTTGCGCAGACGCATATTTCCACCACCCCTAACCTTATTCTTTTCGCCATAGGCGAAAACGCGTTGCGGGGGTCTGGGGACACAGC
>SVHR01000014.1 GCA_015055705.1 Clostridiales bacterium
CACTCGAAAACGTGGATTACAGTGCAAACATCTTCGAGTGTCAGCTTGTAAAGGACACCGGCGTTTCCGCTTCGCCCGACGCATACACCTTTATGATAAAGGGCGGTGAAATCAAGGAAATTCCCGCCAGCGTAATGAACCAGGTTGCCCGTAGTGAGGGCGGTAAGCTTAATATCCTAAAGGACCACGAGGTGCTTAACGAAAACCGCGACCAAATTCAAAGGGCAGTTTACGAAAAGTACACAAAGGATGACGTGGATATTCAAAACGTAACGGTAAAATCCATTTTTGAGATAAGCCTTTCGTTTAAGAACATCGGTGTTAAGCTGCGTGACGAGTCGGGCAGAAAGGGTGAATATCACACCTCGTACATAGCAAGTGCAAACAACGAGTTTGCGGCGCTTAATACGAGCATTCATACCTGTAACATTTGCTCGCATGAGCTTGTGGACGTAAAGGACCCCAGCCAAGTTGCGCACCTGCACATCAATATGGACGCCTACGACGGCGAAAGCGGCGAAATGTACGCCGTGGGCTGCGAGGACTGCTTGGTGCAATGTCCGGAGTGCGGCGGTTGGCATTACGATTACGAAAAATTTCTTGGCACAAGCATTTACAACGGGGTAAGGCTTCGCCCGGGCAGAGAGTTTATTAAGTCGCTCCGTTCGCTCGAGGAGGGCTGTAACTACTGTGCCTGCCGCGAGGGTATTGATTGGATTTACGATGAAATGTCGGGATCAACCGAGGAGCACGGCGTAATTCTAAAGGAAAAGATGGTATTTATAAATACCGCGTTCGAAAAGCTTGCCTCGTACAACGAATTCGAAGCCTTCTACGAGCAGCGCCGCCTCGCAGAGGAAGGCAAAAAGAGTGACCTTACCGGTGTTAAGGAAGGCGAATTTGCAATGAGGACTATTGCAAGGTTCAAGCAAAAGCTTGCCTCGCAGTTTGATATCGACGTTAAGGACATTCGCATTACGACGATTGACGGTTGCCGAAAGTGCAACACCTGCGGCGGCGAGTATTACCGAGGCGAAGACGGCGCGTATGACTACGATTTCCGTTGCGGCGTTTGCGACGAGCTGGTAGGCGAAAAAAGGCACATGCTTACACGCTCGGACGGACTTGTGTTTATGCGTAGGGTTGTAGGCAAAAAGCAAATCGTAAGCAAATACGTAATGACAAAGCTTGGCAATTTGCGCAAGATTTCGTCGTACGTTTTGGATACGACCACGGGTGACGGCACCGAGGTTGAGGAGCCCGTGCAAAAAAAGGCTAAGGGCAAAAAATAAATCTTGGGAACAGAGGAATTATTATGGCTAACAAAATTTCCAATTCAATAGTGTTATCAGGGCATAGCAAGGTGTCTAGGACAAGACACATGCTTGCGCTCGTAAACTTTATTGCCGTTCTTTTGGGTACGGCGATCACCCTGTTCTTCTTGACCAAGAGAGGGTGTAGCAACGGTATGCTTGTTATTATGTACGGCATTTTGGTGCTTAACGTATGCCAGGTTGCCTTGTGCATAGTGGACTTTGTGCTTAAGTGGACCAAGGGTGTGTACATAAAATGGCTTCCCCTTGTGTCGTACGGATTGGCAGTGCTTTGGGTGGTGGCGGTTCTTGGCGAAATGATTGCCGGCACGTCCGAGCTTGGCGAGCTTCGTACCGACCTTTTGATTGTGCTTGCCGTTCAGCTTGTGGTAGCGTTCGTGGCGTACGTGGTATGGCCGATGCTCGACAGACGTGCAATTGGCGCAATGACCGCAAAAAAGATTCGCGACAATGAAGCGGCAAAGGAGAAAAAGGCTAAGGGCTACGTAATTAAGTACTCGGTAATCTGCGTGGCAATCGTATTGCTTCAGGTTTGCGCGTTGCTTATATACAAGCTTCCGCCCACGCTTTACGACCTTTTTGACGAGTCGCGTGCAATCAAGTACGTTTCCAACGAGGCGGGGGACGGTTATATCGTGCAGGACGTCTATCGCGGAACGTCCAGCTACCTTAACATTCCTGCAGAGTACAACGGCAAGCCGGTAGTGGGCATTGCCGAGGGCGCGATCGACCAAACCGAGATAATCGACAAATATAAGATTGATGAAATCGTTTTCGGCACGGTTACCGTTGACGAAAGCGGCAACGAGGTGCTTGTAAGCAACCTTCAATATATCGAAAGCGGCGCGATTGTAAACGATAGAATAACAAGCATTTCTCTGCCCAAATCGGTTGGTTTTATCGGACCAAGTGCAATTTCGTCCACCTCGCTCCAGACTGTAACGTACGAGAGCAGGGCAGACTTTGATATTTCGGCATTCTCTACGCCCGCTCTTACCACCATCGTTATGCAGGGCGAGAGCGTAGGTAAAATTGCTTCGCTTTCCGGTATGGCAAGCTCGGTAAGCATCGAGGTAGATAAGGATATCTACAACGAGTACCGCGAGGCGAACATCGAATATGAGGAAAACTTCTCTCCCATTTTGCCGGGCGAGGAATTTTATGTAGACTTCTTTACGGGCTGCGACTACTACCTTGACAGTCTTTTCTGCACCAAGGGTGACGAAATCCTGCTTACCGTTGACGACCTTATAAGCCAAAAGCTTGGCGGAATCGGCTTAAGGACCGATACGGTTGCGTATATTAAAAACAATAAGGAAATGAACACAAGCGGCGTTAAGGAAAAGGCGGCGTTCCGTGGCTGGTACTACGACCCCGAATTTACCACACCGTGTGAGTTTACCTTAGAAGGCGCAGTAGAGCTTCGCGGCAACACCAAGCTCTATGCTAAGTGGGTAGAGGAGTTTTACGGCAACCTTAACTGGGGACACGAGCCCGAAGGAGTTGCAACTCGCCTTACATGGACGGAGGAGGACGTATATCCGCTTCCCAACTACCTTGACCGTGCGGGCTATGACGCAGGCGTAACGTGGACCGTGGCAGGCGGCAATCAGCAGGTAACCGATACGGCAGGGTTGGGTGACGTAGACTTTACGGCTACCTGGCATTTGGACGCGCCCAATATCGATATTAATTACCGGCTTGTTGGTGGTAATGAAGACGACCTTTACGATTCGGCAGACGGCAACACCTTACAGTTTACCTATGACGAAAATTATAGGCTCAGGCTCGAGGCGGCGGCGAAACACGATCTTGCGGAAAGCGGCGGCGGCAATGTTACTTATGATTACTCTTGGAGCAATGGCGGTGAGGCGTTTGATATTCACGACTACGTTCAGCTTCAAAACGTTGCTCAGTCGGGCACGTACACGCTTACCGTTACGGCACACGCCGAGGACGGCGAGATCAGCACGGCAAGCACCGAAATTAGCGTAACCATAGACAAAAAGAACCTCGACCTTGGCGATGCGAAGCTTAATATAGGCGAGGTAGAATATAACGGCGGCGTACAAAAGCTTGAATGCGTGAACGTAGATACGATTGTATCGCAAAACGTAAACTACACCTACCGTTACTTTGATTATACGGGCGGCGTAAAGGGCGAAGAGGTTACCGTTAGCGGCGGCGTAAAGGATGCCGGCACGTACCTTGTAGAGGTTCTTTGGGAAAAGAGCAATCCCGACGAGGCGGCAAACTACAACACAAAGACGCTTAGCAATCAGTTTGTTATAAAGCAAAAGGCAATCAGCGGCGACACGTGGAGCGCAGATACCTTTGACTACGACAGCAATCAAAAGACCGTTACCCTTGCAATGAAGGGCAGATGCGGCTCGGACGACGTAAGATTTGTTTATACAAACAATGAAAAGACTAACGCAGGCGAGTATATTGCTACCGTAAGTGGACTTGAGGGAAACGCAAGCAAAAACTACTATCTTGCCGAAAGCACTACCACCTCTCACGAATGGAAAATCAATCAGCACGAGGTAACCATAGTTCGCTGGGAGCTTAACGGCAACGCGGTAGCAGACAATGCCGTTGCGTCCACTGTTTATAGCGGCCTTACGCACAAGGTGGCGGCAGTTATGTCTACCGTTTACGGAAGCGACGTCGTTAATTTTGTTTACAGCGGCATGGTCAGCGCAAATAACGTAAGTACATACAACGCAGTAGTAACCGGTGTTGACAACGCAAACTACTTCTTTAACGCAGGCGCAGCTAATGCTGAGCGCGAGTGGAGCATAACCAAAAAGCAGCTTACCGTAACCTTTACGGGTGACAATGATAAGACGTATAGCACTGAGGCGCAGGGCGTTACCGCCAGCGTAGAGGGCTTTGTTTCGGGCGAGGCACAAGGCTTTGGCGCAGACTCGTTCACATATACGGGCAGCAGCATGGCAGGCGTAAAGGTGGGCGCAACCGCAACTGCAATGAATCTTACCTTCTCGGCGACCAATGCCGGCACCTACAACGTTGCAATAGACAGTACGTCCCTTGCTAACTACAGTATCGTAGGTAAATCTACAAGCTTTACTATCAACAAACAAAGAATTTCGTTTATGCTTGTAGGCGAAAATACGGACAACATTTACGCAACCTACAATGGCGAAAAGCAGTACGGAACGTGGACTGTAGGCGGCTTTTACAGCAGTGATTTGAATGGAATTTCCATGGATGACTTTACGGTAAAGCTGGGAGGCATTCAGACCAACGACGTTTCGGGCAGCCTAAGCGGCGGACTTTATCAAATAAAGGTTGCGTTAAGCGACGGCGTTACCAATGCAGGCAGCTACGAGATAGAGTTTGGCGGATTTACGCACGACAATTACGAGATTGGCATCGGAGAGCAAATTACCACGCTCAACGTGGACAAAAAGACCGTTTCGCCTAGGTGGTACATTACCGAGGAGCTCGAGGGCGGATCTACAGCTGCGTTGACCTCAAATGCGCGCAAGACTTACAACGGCGCAACTCACGGCTATACCGTTTCGGCAGAGGCGAGTGGCTTGGTGGGCGAGGATACCGTTACGCTTACCATCTCGGGCGATGAGCGCAAGGCACATGTGGGTAGCTATACCACGACGGTAAGCCTTGTGGAGCACACAAACTACAAGATGGATCCTGCCTCGATAGGTTGGCATATCGACCAAAAGGAGATTTCGCTTGTCTGGAAGCTTGACGGAAGAGAGGTAAACGATTATACTGCAACGATTACATACAACGGCGAATCGCACCCCATCCCCGCAAGCGTAAGGGGCACCGACCGTTGCGAGGGTGACGGCGTTATACACGTAGTCCACGAAACTTCCTACGGCGCAAAAGACGCAGGCGAGCACATCATTATAGCGGCAAGCTTAAGCAACAGCAACTATAAGATTAAGGACGGCACGAACACCTTTACGCTTACTATCAATCCGGCAACGCTCACGCTTAGCAACGATTGGGTTATTAGCCAAGCCGGGCTTGACGAGGAAGCGTACAGCACGCCTACGTATAACGGAAAAGTGTACACTGTTACCACCTCGGTAGCAAGCGGCTTGTTCGGAAGTGACAAGATTTCTTTGTCGTACGAGGGCAATACGGCAACCGATGCGGGCAGCTACAAGGCAACCGTTACCGGTGTAGGCAACACTAACTACGTTCTTGACAAGGCGGCGTACACCTTTGACTGGAATATCGACAAAAAGGTAATCAACAATATTACCGTTACGGGCGACTCGGAGTTCACCTACAATAATACAGCGCATGAATACAAGCCCACCATCACCTCGGCAGATGTGGTTGAGGGTGACGATGCTGTGTTTGGCATTTCGGGCAATACCGCAACCAATGCAGGAGGCTACGTTGCAACTCTTACTGTTGGCAACAAGAACTACACTCTTGGCACCGGAGTAGATAATTTGTTGGAGTGGACAATAAACACCTGTTGGGTAAACTCCCATAAGTTCACCACTACGAAATTAACGTACAACGGAACAAACCAGTATCCCGTTTTTTCCAGCACGATGTGCGGAATCGAATTGGCGGCGGCTGAGTACGAGCTTTATGACGAGAGTGGCAAAAAAATTGCCGAGGCAGTTAACGCAGGCACGTATAAGATCAAGATTACTGCCCTTAACAATCCCAACTTCCATATGTCTGAAGGCGGCATATCCGAAGACTTTACTATCGGTAAAAAGAATATTTCCTTAAGTAATCTTAACTGGTCGGCGCAAAGCTTTGTTTATAACGGCGAGGCGCAAATCCCCACAGCAAGCTATGAGGGCGAAAACAATACCATTACGTGGGAAATGTTTACAAAAACGCTTCCCGAAAGCCCCATAAACGTAGGCGAGCATACCGTTTCGATAACCGGTGTAAGCAACGACAACTATAATATTTCGTCCGCACTAAGCTACACATACACAATCGAGCAGCGTCAAATTACCTCGCTTGCTTGGGAGGGCGACGTATTTACCTACAACGGTAGCGAGCATCATCCCACCGCTCATTATATGTACAACGGTCAGAGGATAAACGTAACCACTATGACGTTTGGCGAAAAAAGCCCGATAAACGCAGGCAGCTATACCGCTACGGCAACGGGCGTGGATAGCGGCAACTTCGTGCTTAGTGGCGATCTTACTCACAAATTCACTATCAATCCGTTGACCATAGACTCTATTACTTGGGAGGGCGGCACTTATCAATATGACGGAGCCGAGCATTATCCCACCGCTTACTTCAACTATGGCGACCAAAGAATAGACGTTACGGCATACGACAAGGGAAATACGAAAAACGTAGGTACGTACACCGTTACGGCTACGGGCGTGGATAACAGCAACTTTGTTCTTGCGAAGGGTCTTACCAAGGAGTATTCCATTACACCGTACAGCATCAAGGGCGGCGAAATTACGTGGAGCACAGATAGCTTCGTATACAACGGCAGAGTGCAGTACCCCACCGCCTCGTTCTCGTTTGCAGGTGATACGGTACAGTTTACAATGGGCGCGGCGACCTCTAAAAACGCGGGCAGCTACTCGGTAACTCTTACCGGCGTAAACGGCGACAGCAACTATACGCTTGACGGCAATGTCACCAAAAATTACGGGATTGAGCCGTACGGCATCACCGCAAGCGACCTCGTATGGACGGCAAAGCAATATACTTACAACGGCGCACAGCAAATGCCCACCGCAAGCTGCGTATATAACAACGAAACGCTTGGCTGGGATAAGTTCTCCAAAACTGCTCCGTCTAATCCGACAAACGTAGGCGAGCATACCGTTATGGTAACGGGCATCAGCGACAGCAACTATGCTATTGCGTCTGCAATAAGCTATACCTACAAAATCGAGCCGTATCAAATCACAACGCTTAGCTGGGAGGGTACCGAGTTCGAGTATGACGGAACGCAAAAGAGCCCGTCTGCATACTTCTACTTCAACGCTCAGCCGACAGGCATAAGGGTAAACGTAAGCAATATTACGTACAACGCAACCCCGATAAACGTAGGCAACTACACCGCTACGGCAACGGCTGTGGACAACAGCAACTTCGTGCTTAGCGGCGGCCTTACTCATAGCTTCAAGGTAACGCCGAGAATTATCTCCGTGCTTACCTGGTCGAATGACGAGTTTGTGTTTGACGGAAGCGAGCATTATCCTTCGGCTTACTTTACCTACGGCGGCGAGGACATAAGCGTTTCGACTTATGACAAAAAGACGGCAAAGGACGCAGGCACGTACACCATTACGGCAACTGGTGTAGCAAACAGCAATTTCGCGCTTAGCAGCGGTCTTACTCATACGTACCAGATTACTCCGCATATCATAACAGGCGGAATCGCTTGGTCGTCAGATAGCTTTGTTTACAATGGCAGTATCAGGTTCCCCGATGCATCGTACGTTTACAACGGAATCACGGTAGAGATAGCTACCGACGTTGCAACAAGCATAGACGTGGGCGACTATTCCATCGTAGCAAGGTCGGTACGAAACAACAATAACTTTAAGCTTTCTACTACCTTCACCTACGAGTATTCCATTACACCGTACACCATCACAGCTGATATGATTAAGTGGGATACCGAAACGTTTGAGTATACCTACAACGGTGAAGTACAAAGACCCAAAGCGTCGTTCTCGTTTAATGGCGTAAGCGTAGAGTTTACCACGATGGACGGTAACACGGACAGTAAGGATGCAAGGAGAGACTACAAGATTACTCTTAACGGCGTAAACGGCAACAGCAACTTTGTTATCGGCGGTACGGGTACAATTTCTAAGGATTACAGCATTCAGGCTTACACCCTTAAGGCAGACGATGTAGTTTGGTCGGCAAGCGAGTACGTCTATAACGGCAAGGCTCAGCGCCCCACTGCAACCATAACAAAATTCGGCGACAGCATAAGCGCAACCGGATATAACGGCGAGGAAACGGTAAATGCAGGCGAATATACCGTAACCTTGACTGCAATCGACAGCACCAACGTTAAGCTTCCCGATGGCGGAATTTCGCATTCGTACACCATCAAGGCAAAGGGCATTACTTCGGTAAACTGGCTGCACTTTGGCTTTAATTACAACGGTACCGAGCAGCCTATGACCGCAGACTATGTCGACCCCGAGCTTGGCGGCCACGTTTCGTTTATTATCAGCATAGACAAAACGCCCATTGATGTAGGCACGTATACTGCTACCGTAATCGGAGTGGACGGCAACACCAACTACGAGGTAGTGGGCAGTATACAAACGGAGTATCAGATTTTTGCAAAGAGAATCGAATACCTTCAGTTCGAGGATTACAACGAACAAACGGGCGAATTTACGTTTTCCTGTGAGGATTTCGTATCGGGTGATGACGTTACCGTTGAATGCAAGCTTTACAAGGACGGGCAGGAGTGGAACGGCTCGATTTGGGAGGTCGGTTATTACGAGGTGAAATTTGTTAGCTTTAGTGGCGCAGATGCCGGTAATTACAGGTATGTCGGAGAAGAGGTGCTTGCAAAAGAAATTATTGAGCCCGAAAACGGCGAAGATAACCAATAAATCGGCAACGACCAAGGCAATAACTAAGCAAAAAGGACTAATTTATGGCAGAGCAGTATAAGCAAATTGAAAAGAATAAGGCAAGCGACCTCATTTTGTTAAGTGTGGGCGCTTGCCCGGCGCTCCCTAATGGCAAGCGTCAGCCGCACGGCCTAATAATAGCTTATATAACCGAGCTAAGTGGCAAGCCGAGCTTTTTGTTCGTGGGGCTTCCCAAAAAGGGGCTTTACGTTAGAGAGGATATTCTTGACTTTATAAGAGAAGCCGAAAACGTTAAGCACGTCACCTACAAGGACGACAAGGGCAGGGACAAGGATATTCGTCTTTGCCGACACGACAGCGGCACGATTATAGATGTTGCCGCCCGCAACGAGGACGCTAATAGCTTTGCAGACGGCTTTGCCGAGGTTACGGCGGCGCCGCTTAGATTTTGTGCGTCTATGGACGAGGGCGCTGTTCCCAAGGAAGAAAAGCCCTTTACCGTAGAAATCAATTACGCTTCCGAATGTAAGCATCAGGCAGACGGCTACTGCTATGCGGTAGTCAACGCTTACAACGCCGCGCTTTTGGGACTTGTGTTCGACCGCGAGGAGCTTCAGCTGGAAACTCGCGAGGGCAAGCGTGTGCGCATCGAGGTAAGGCGCGCTAACGTATCTGTGGTAGAGGAGGACATAATGTATGTGGCTCCCGTTACGGCAAGTGAGGGCGTAACCGACTACTACCTTACCGAGGAGTTTAATTACCTTGACGGAAACGAGGCGTCGACTCGTAAGTACAAAATCAGCTATTCGACAAGACTGTGCGCGTATAGAATTATCCGCGAATAAAGGGGAATTATGGCAAGAAAGAAGAAAAAACAAGAGGCTCCGGTAATCGAAACGGACGAGGTTATCGTAACCGACGAGGACGAGCAAGAGGAATTGTCCAAAATCGGTGAGGAAGCCCTTACCGAGGAAAAATATTTTGACAGGCGAAGTCAGGATATTTATTTTGGCGCGCGTAACGTAATCCCGTTCGACAATGGCAACGTCCTAAACGGCTACATGAAGTACAAGTTTGCCGCAAAATGCCGCTATAAGGGAAGCAACGAGATTCTTACGCTTTCGGGCGAAAAGGTGGGTATTTTGCCCAAGATTCCGCTTGACGCCGTGTGGAAAAAGCTTGACGACGCGGGTCAGGTCGAGGGCAACAAGTGCTGTGAGGTTACTAAGGGCGTTTGGGAGAAAAACGTATCCATTCTAAAGAGCTCGCTGGGTAAGAATGCTTGCGTGCAGGACGTTCTAAGCCTTAGTGCAATAGACCTTAGCGAAATGGGGCTTTCGCGCCAAAGGGATACGCTAAACCTTATAAAAAGGGCGATCGATACCGACATGGCAGAGTCCAAGGCGCTCGAGGCCAAGTGGAAAAAAATCAAAAATTACAAGCATAAGGTTCCCTTAGGGGTTGCCGTTGGCGGAATTTTTACCAACGATGAGGTAAATGTTATTTTTGATGCAGGTATACAAAAGCTTAACGATATTCGCAAAAGTAATATATACCAGCTAAAAAGCCTTTTGCCCGGTCGTAGCTTTGCCAATATTATCAGCGAGCTTAACGAGGCGTTTAAGGAGCACCTTGCTCGCCGCAGAGATATTCGTCTAAAGATATATCCGTTTATTTTCGGCTTTTTGGCACTTGCGGCTACGGGGCTTATTGCATTCTGGCATAGATACACCATTATCAAGGCGCATATAATGCAGTTTTATGAGATATTGCTTCTTGTTTGGTGGCTTGCCAACGTGGGCATTATGGTCTATTCTGCCTTTAGAGCAAAAAAACGGCGCAAAAAGGTGTACTCGTATAGGTATTTCTCGCGCCGTGTGATAAAAATGACAAGCGTGTTTGGTGTGATTGCGATTGCCGTAATCGGCTGCACCGCCCTTTATAATTTCAGATACGACGGCTACAACGATATTTTCTATTATTGCAACGAGGGCGACGGCATAGTTATCGCAGGCTTTGTAGACAGCAATATCAATGCTCAGCCAAATTCGGGTCAAGATATAACCGTGGACGATCAAATAGACGGCAAGACGGTTGTGGGTATTGCCGCAAGAGCTTTTAGGGGGGAGTCGTTCCAATCGATTTATTTGGCACAAACGGTGACAAAAATCGGAGATGGTGCATTTAGCAAAAACGAAGGACTTACCGAGGTATACTCAAACGCAGGCGGCCTTATCGAGGTAGGCAAAAAGGCGTTTGAGGACTGCGATAGCCTTACGGGTCTATACGGCTTTGAAGCGGTCGAGCAAATAGGCAAAAAAGCATTTAAGGATTGCCAAAGCCTTGATAGCATTTCGGCGTTCCGCGGTCTTAACATCGTTGGTGAGGGTGCGTTCGAGGGCTGCTCCTCGCTTACCGCAATCGACCTTACCGTTGCGCCGCTAACCGAAATCGGCGTCGGTGTGTTTGCAGGCTGTGAAAACCTTACCAATGTTACGCTTCCGTCCACAATGGAAGGAATTCCTGCAAAAACGTTCTACGGCTGCTCGGCACTTAATGATATAAGCTTGCCTGAGTCTATGAAAGAAATTGCAGAAAGCGCGTTTGAAGGCTCGGGACTTGTGACAATCGACCTTAGCGGCGTCTCGACAATAGGCAAGCGTGCATTTAGAGATTGCGACAGCTTGACCGAATTGACCGTGCCCGCTTCGGTAGAAAGCGTGGGTAAAAAGGCGTTTGAGGACTGCGACTCGCTTGAGCTTATTACCGCCGAGTATCTTGGTAAAAATGCAGATTCTAACGATGGCTTTAGTTATGCGTTCGGTACCTCCGACAGCGTAAAAAGCATAACCGTAAATAATATTTCCAAAATAGACAAAAAGACATTTAAGGGGGCAGAGCGCATACAAAGCTTGACGCTTGGCGGCTCGGTTACCGAAATCGGCAAAAAATCCTTTAAGGGATTTAGTGAGCTGCTTGCGGTTGCATTGCCTGCCTCGATCGAGACCGTTGGTGACAGCGCCTTTGAGGGTTGCTCGATGCTTACTCAGATCCTCGGTGCGGAGGCGGTTGTTAATATCGGCAGCGGTGCGTTCAGCGACTGTGAAAGCCTTGGCGGTATAGATATTTTCACCAATTTAAGTACAATAGGCAGTGGTGCGTTCAGCGGCTGTGATTCAATTACGGCAATCGATCTTACCGTTGCTCCGCTTGAGAGCATCGGTGATGGCGCTTTTCAAAATTGTATCAATCTTGTGTCGGTGGTTTTGCCGACAGGATTAGAGGCTATTCCTGCAAGCGCGTTTAAGGATTGTCACAGCCTTGACGCAATAAGCTTGCCCGATTCGCTTATAGAGGTGGGAAACAGCGCGTTCGAAAGCACGGCACTTACCTCGATTGACCTTAAAAATGTCCAAACAGTGGGTAAGCGCGCCTTTTACGGTTGCGAAAACATAATATCGCTGACTATTCCGACCTCGGTGACAGAGGTGGGCAAGCATGCCTTTAGGGGCTGTGAGCAGCTTGCAGAGCTTACTACTCCGTTCCTTGGTAAAAACGAAAAATCCAACGAGGGCTTTAGCTATATGTTCGGCTACGTGAGCAGCATACGCAAAATTACGGTGACCGAGCTGAATAACGTAAAAAAGAATACCTTTAAGGGTGCGGAAACAGTACAGGAAATTTATCTCAACGAGGGTGTCGCTAAGATTGGCAACAATGCCTTCCGTAATTTTGGTAGTCTTATGTATATTTCGCTTCCGTCCACGCTTGAGGAAATCGGCTCGGGCGCCTTCCGTGACCTTAACATTAGTGAAATTGACCTTAGCGGCACGGGGCTTACAAAAATCGGAAACAATGCTTTCCGCAACTGCGACAGCCTTATCTCGATGGACTTCTCGGTTGCGCCCATACAAAAGCTTGGCAAAAACATCTTTTACGATTGCAATAGCCTTCAGTGGGTGGATTTTCCCGAGGGAATTACCGAAATCCCGGCAGGCACGTTCTACGGATGCAACAGCAAAACCGAGCTTGACCTGCCCGATACCGTAACCAAAATCGGCAAAAAGGCGTACGCAAGGACGAGCATTACGTCGGTGACGACGGTAAACGTAGAAAAGATTGGCGCAAAGGCGTTCCATAGATGCGACAGCCTTACCTATGTAGAGCTTTCGGACGCTGTACAAAAAATTGGCAAAAAGGCCTTTGCGGGTGGATACAGCACCATCGAGGGCGTGGTTACTCCGTTCGTGGGCTTGTCCCGAGGCTTCTGCTTCCGCGGATATAGAAACATGTTCGGCTTTAATGAAGTAAAATATATTGTCACCACCTCGATGAAAAGGGTGAACAAAACCACCTTTAAGGGTGCGCAGGACTACCTTAACGGTCTTCAGCTTAACGAGGGCGTTACCTCGATAGGCAGAAAATCGTTTGTTGATTACACCGCGCTGGATACCATCGTTTTGCCGGCTACTCTCGGCAGAATCGGCGATAAGGCATTCCTTCGTTGCTATTCCTTGGAGAGCGTTGACCTTAGTCAAACTCAGGTTACCAGAATCGGAAGCAACACCTTTAAGGATTGCGGGAACCTGGCTTGGATAGAGCTTCCCGAAACGCTTCGTTCAATTGGCGCAAAGGCGTTCAAAAGATGCAACAGCCTCGAGTCGCTTTACTTGCCCGACTCGGTAGAAAGAATCGGCAGACAGGTTGCGGCAGACAGCGGCATTTACGAGCTTCGCCTTTCAGGCTCGCTTAAGACTATTTCCAATCGTGCGTTCAGAGATTGCTACAATCTTACTGACGTGACCATTCCCGTAAGTGTAAAAAGAATTGAAAAGCGTGCATTTAAGGGAAGCGGTATCCAATCGCTTGACGTGCAGGGCGATCTTAATAAAATCGGCAAGCGCGCATTTAAGGAATGTAATAATCTTTCTTATGTGCATATCAGCAGTGTAAAGAAGATTGACAAAAAGGCGTTCCAAAATTGCTATAGCCTAAGTACCGTTGTGATAGGCAATACCGACGCAAAAATTGGCAAGGGCGCTTTCAGGGGCTGTGATTGGCTTGACGGATATGACGAGTACAAATAAACAAGGCTTTGTCGCGGAGGCGCTTGCCTCCCGATAAGGGCAAAGAAAAAGAAATTAGGGAGAGAGTTATGATTTATACCTGTAGAGTTTGCGGAGAATCCTTTACGTCAAAGCAGCTTCAAGAGGCTAAGGCAAACGGCGGTCTTGTCGTTTGTAAATATTGCGGCGAAAGCACAGCGGTGGAGGAAAGCAGCAGAACAAGGACGGCAAGCGGCTATGAGCTGCTTGGCCAAGGCGAGTTTGCGCGTGCGTCCAATCAATTCAGGCGCGCCATTGACGATGCGAAGCACCACCAAAAAACTCCATCTGCCGATACGTATATCGGAATGGCGCTAGCGGAATTTCACGTTCAAACCATTTTCAGCGAGGAGAACGAAAACGATGTCGAGTTGGTTTGTCACAGCCACAACGAAATGTATTTTGCCGAAAGCACAGAATATATCACCGCTAAGGAAATTATAGCTAAGAGAGGAGATATTGAAGCTGAGCGTAAGATTAGCGATTACGCAAACTTCGTGGACGGCGTTAAGGAGGCTTACGACAAAATCGAAAGCGAAAAGGGCAAGGACTTTTGTTACTCCGTATTTATTGCGTACGAGGATAAGTCGCAGGACGAGGGCGACGAGGGCTTTAAGGTAGCGTGTACGATTCGTAACAATTTGCCAGACAGAGTTGTAAAAAATGCTTTCGTGCCCGACATGGATGATTACCGTGACGAAAAGGAATACGAGGCGGCAATACTTTATGCAATCGATCATTCCAACAGCATGCTTGTCGTTGCAGACAACAGCATTGACGCAAGACTTACCGATATTTATACAAGATTTTATTATAAAAGCATAGACAACAGCTCCTTTGCTGGCGAGAATCTTGGCTTTGTGCTGTACCGTGGCAATATCATTATATCGCTTCCCGACGACAGCATTGCCGAGCGTGTGTATAAGCTTGACAGCAAAAAGTATAACGACTTTGTTTTGACCTGCAACGGCGTTGTAGTTACATCAAGCCCTGATGAGCCTAAGCCTGTTATTGGTGGTGGACAGACGTCTGCACCAAAGCACGGTGAGGCGTCGCTTGAGGTGCAAAAAAAGCCGTGGTTCCGTATGGCGCCGTCAAGAAAGCAAATAGCGTTTGGCAGCTATCCTCAATCGCGAGAAGAAAGCGATGTGGTAAATAGCCGCTTCGAGGCGCTTATAAAGCCCGAATTTATGGGTGATAATAATGGCTGGACGCCAATGTTCTTTATGAATAACGGCGTGGCGTATACGTGGTACCGTGACGAAACGATAGGCGACAAAAAATATCGAGGCGTATATTTTGTAAAATTCCGCGGCGTGTATTCGGTTCAAAAGACGGACGTAAAGCCAAAGGATCAGCGCATTCATGCCTATATGCCCGGCAAAGTTTATTGCTTTAGATTTGAGGACATTATATGGGACGTCGAGAATTTTAGCGGCAATGTGGCAACACTCGTGTCCAGCGTGGGCCTTGACAGCCGCGAGCTGAACGGCAAGGGGCTTGACAACAATTGGGACGCTTCCACGCTTAGGTTTTGGCTTAACACCGCGTTTATAAAGGACGCGTTTGGCGAGGGTGAAAAGTATTTGTGCTACGAGGGCGGCGACTTTGACGACGACAAGGTGTTCTTGATGGACAAGGAAAGCTCGCTTGACAAAAAGTATTATACTACTATGCATCCTGTGTTTGCAGGTAGTGACTATTTCCGCTGTATAGGCGGTATGGGCGACAACCGTAGCACAAATATCAGTAGCTGCTGGATTCGCGACTGCTCGTGCTGTGACGGGAAGGAGGCTCCGGTGCTTTCCTCGCTGATGGGGCTGTCCAAAATGTACGTGGACTGCACCTCGGTAGCGGTTGTACCCAAGGTTTATCTAAAATTGAGCTAACTCATAAAATGAATACAAACAAAGAACCGTACCAAAACTAGATACGGTTCTTTGTTTTTTTGACGCGGATACAACGACCGAATGCCTTGGCGATAAAAAAATCAAAGCTATCACGTTTTGCTATATTTGTCGCATTTTGTCATTTGGTTTATTGTTGCATTTGCGTCTTAGTCGGATTCGATTACTCTACGTACTCAAAGTGATCGCCGCTGCTTTGCGTCGGGGGCATTCTGTCGCCCTTAGAAACATTAACGGTTCCTACGATTTCACCGTTAGAGTCAACGACGTTGTATTCGCCGGACCAAGGTGCAATTTCGCCACAGTTAAGCTTTTGCTTTTTCATAATCATTCCTCCTTGTACGCTTAGTATTTGCAGGGCAGGGCAAAATATACTTGTTTTTATTTTCAAAATATGGTAAAATGAAAAAAAGGAGTATCAAAATGATTACCGTAATAGGATTGGGATTTAAAGAAGGCAGTGTGTCCAAGCGTGGACTAGACACTATTCAATGTGCGGGGCTGGTTGTTTTTCGTACCACAAGGACGAGGGCGGCAAAATCGCTTATTGGTCTTTGCCACGGTAGCTTTGACTATTTGTACGAAAAGGCAAGCAGCTATGATGAGCTTAATGCGACGATTGCAAGTGAGCTTATAAGGCTTAATGCTGAATATCCCGACCTCGTTTACTGTGTGGACGGTGACGGATACAAGGATAGCTCGGTGGTGGAGCTTGCTAAGCGAACGCAAATCAACGTGATTTGCGGCCCGTTTGATCTGCCTATTCCGCCGACTACAAGCTGCAGCTACCTTAGCGCGTACGACCTAAGGGAGAATTTCTATCCCGATCCAAGTGTTCCGCTTTGCGTTTACGGCATAGACGACGTGCACCTATCGGGAGATGTCAAGCTTTTCCTTTTGCGTTTTTATGACGCCGAGCAAAAAGCACTTCTTTGTAACGAAAATGGCATGACGCATATTCAAATTATGGACCTCGACAGGCAAAAGGAGTATATCGAAACAACCGCCGTGTTCGTAGAAGGCGGCAATAATTCCTCGTTTGCCGAGCTTGCCCGCATTATGACAAGACTCACCGCGCCGGACGGCTGTCCGTGGGACAAGGCTCAAACGCACCAAAGCATTCGCATCAATCTTATAGAGGAAGCGTACGAGGCGGTACAGGCAATCACGGACGGTAATTTTGACGGCATGATAGAGGAGCTTGGTGACGTGCTACTACAGGTGGTGTTCCATTGCGACATTGCTTTGCGAAGTGGCGAGTTCACCCTCGAGGACGTAATAAAGGGACTCAACGACAAGCTTGTCAGCCGCCACAGTCACATTTTTGGCACCGACAAGGCGGACAGCGCAAGCGGCGCGCTTAACGTGTGGGAAAAGAATAAGATGAAGGAAAAGCATCAAACCACCTTTGCGGCGGCGGTTAACGACGTTCCGTCTATTTTCCCCGCATTGCTTCGTGCTCAAAAGGTGGCAAAGCGTGCCGAAAAGGGCGGCTGGAAGCGAGAGGAAATTTGCGGCAATATGCAGGATCAGCTTGCTTCTGTGCTTGACAAAATGCAAGGCGGCGACAAGGTCGGTGCGGCAAGGTCGCTCGGCAAGCTTCTTTTTGCGCTTGCGTGGCTATCGCAGGCTACGGGCGAGGACTGCGAGCAGGAGCTGCTGGACGTCGTTTCGGCTGTGCAAAAGCAGTACGATTTGTATGAGAATATGGTTATTGCTGACGGCAAGGACGTAAACAATCTTTCGCAAGACGAGCGCAAGCAATATTACGACAGAGTAAAAAATGGAACAGTTTAAGATAGGGAGCGTAACGCTCAAAAACAACCTTATACTTGCGCCGCTGGCGGGCTATACCGATATCGCCTTTCGCAGGCTTTGCTTAGAGCAAGGGGCGGGACTTGCCGTCACCGAGATGATAAGCGTAAAGGGGCTGTGCTACAAAAATCGCCAAACGTTCGAGATGCTGCGCATATCGGAGGCGGAAGCTCCCTCGTGCGTTCAGCTGTTCGGCTCGGACAGCGAGGATTTTGCCGCCGCGCTAAAGCTTGGCGCGCTTGATGGATTTGATATTATAGACGTCAATATGGGCTGTCCTGTAGCTAAGGTTGTCAAAAACGGCGAGGGCTCGGCATTGCTGCGTACCCCCGATAAGGCGGCAAGGATTGTCGAGGCGCTAAAAAAAAGCGGTAAGCCCGTAACGGTAAAAATGCGCTGTGGGTACAAAAAAGACGAGGACGTGGCGGTAATTTTTGCACAAAAGATGCAAGAGGTGGGCGCAGATGCCGTAACGGTGCATGCACGCACGACAGCTCAGCTCTATAGCGGCAAGGCAAATTACGAGATAGTGGGTAGGGTAAGAGAAGCCCTTAGCATTCCCGTAATACTAAGCGGCGATATCGAGGACGAGGCTACATTTTTAGAGCGATTGCCGTACGGCGACGGTTATATGATAGGCAGGGGTGCGCTTGTAAACCCAAGTATTTTCGCACTGCTTACGGGCGGCGAGCTTGCCAAAAAATATCCGCTAATCAAAAAGCATTTATACTACCTTAGTCAGTACTTTGATGAGCATTATTCGGTAGTTACAATGCGGAAATTCTTCGGCTACTACCTTAAGGGCGAGCGCGGTGTAAAGGAATTTAAGGGGCTGATTTATTCGGTGAACACGCTTAGCGAGGTGCACGCGCTCGTGGACAAATATCTCGCTCATATCTAAGGCGAGAAAAAATTTCAAATTTTGCGCTTCTTCGCGGCTAAAAACATTGACACGGGCGCAAAAAAAGTGTATAATCCCCAATGGTGACGATATGAAATTGATTTGTAATGGCAACGACCTCTCCGACGCAGTCGGCAAGGTTTTCAAAGCGGTAGGTAGCAAAACCACCAATCCTATCCTCGAAAGCATCAAGCTTAAGGCCGAGGGTGGCGCTTTGACGTTGTCTGCTACCGATCAGGAGCTTTATATCGAAAAGAGCATCACCGCCGATGTAAAAATCGAGGGTGAAACGCTTGTTCCCGGTAGGTTTTTCGCAGAGTTCGTAAAGAAGCTTAACCGCGAGCAAATCGAGCTTTCGGTTGCCGAAAATGGCAGAATGGTTATTCGCTATCAGGGCAACGAGGGCGTGCTTGCGTGCAGATCCGCCGAGGAATTCCCCGTTATGCCCGACGTTTCGGGTGCTCAGCATTTCGTTATTATCAAAAACGAGCTTAAGGATCTTATCGGCAAGATTTCGTTTGCGGTAAGCCTTGACGACGCCCGTCCTATGCTTAAGGGCGTCAATCTTGAGGTAGAGCAAAGCACGCTTACCGGCGTTGCGCTTGACGGCTTCCGCCTTGCTAAGTGCGTTAAGCAAATCGAGGGCACCACGGCTATGATGTCGGCAGTCGTTCCCGCAAGATGCATCAACGAAATAGCTAAGCAGATCGAGGACACCACCGACCCCGTTACCGTCTATATCCAAAAGCGCTATCTTATGGTGGATCTTATTCACACCAAGATTTACGCTAGCCTCCTTGACGGCGACTTTATGAACTATAAGCACATCATTCCGTACAACTTCAATACGGTTGTGACGCTCCCCACCGAGCAGTTTGCAGACGCGCTCGACCGCGCAATCTTGCTTGCTCATACCGGCTCGGATAGGAACAACCTCGTTAAGTTCAATATCAAAGAGGATATGATGGAGGTTTCTGCCGGTAGCGAAATCGGCAACATTAACGAAAAAATCGTGGTTAAACTTATGGGTAACGACCTTGCAATTGCATTCAACGCCCGCTACTTTACCGAGATGCTTCGCTACGTTAACAGCGAGAATATCGTAATCAAGTTCACAAACGCGGTTAGCCCGTGTATCGTTGTTCCCAGCGGCTCGATAGAGGACTTTATGTACCTCGTCTTGCCCGTAAGAATGGTGTAATAAGGTGGGGTATAGGTAAATAAGCAAAAATGCTACTGTGGCTCAGTCGGACCAGTTGATTGGTGACGGTAGCGCGCCTAAGGAACAAGTAAATAAGCAAAAATGCTACTGTGGCTCAGTCGGACCAATTGATTGGTGACGGTAGCGCGCCTAAGGAACAAGTAAATAAGCAAAAATGCTACTGTGGCTCAGTCGGACCAATTGATTGGTGACGGTAGCGCGCCTAAGGAACAAGTAAATAAGCAA
>SVHR01000088.1 GCA_015055705.1 Clostridiales bacterium
CTTGCCTCGTCCCGTAAGAACCAAGTCAAGCTCACGGCTGACAGTAACGGCGTCATCATTAAAGCACTCGTAAAAATCACCCAGCCTAAAGAAAAGCAATGCGTCCTTATGTTGCTCCTTTATGGCGTTATATTGATCCATCATCGGTAATCCCATCAGCAAATCTCTCCTATAAGCTTGTTATTTTTTGCTTGTATAATCTTTACGTCAATAAATTTACCCTTTTTACTTTCGTCTGCGGCAAACGAAATAGATTTGTCACACGAGGATTTTCCGTACCCTACACCGTCTACCACGTCGCCGCAAAGCACTCTGTACTTATTTCCAACATACGACTTTGCAAGCTCGTTGCCAATTTCAAATTGCAGCTTTATAAGCCTTTCTATACGATCAGTCTTGGTGGCAATATCCACCTGTCCATCCATTTTATCGGCAACAGTTCCGCTTCTACGCGAATATATAAAGGTAAATAGATTATTGTACTTAACTTCTTTTACAAGTTCTTCACTACACAGATAATCCTCTTCCGTTTCGGTGGGAAATCCAATCATAATATCGCTGGATATTCCTACATCGGGAATAAAGCTTCGTATTATTTTGATTTTTTCAAGATACTCTGCCGAGGTATATTTGCGATTCATAAGCTTCAAAATTCGGTCACTTCCCGCCTGCACAGGTAAGTGAACATAGTTAGCAATTTTTTCACTGCTTGCCATCGCCTCAGCCACGTCTTCGGTAAAATCCTTGGGATGCGAGGTCATAAACTTTATCCTGTACTCGCCGTCAAACGCCGTTAATGCACGCAAAAGCTTACCAAACTGCGGCGATCCACCACCGTAAGAATTTACGTTTTGACCAAGCAAGGTGATTTCCTTATATCCGCTTTCCACAAGCGCACGCACCTCGGTAACGATTTCGTTAAAATCACGACTTCGCTCTCTGCCTCTTACATAAGGAACGATACAATACGAGCAAAAATTATCACAGCCATACATAATGTTCACCCATGCATGAGCGCCTTGCTCTCTAAGTATGGGCGATGTTTCTATTTTTCCCTCGCTATCCCATATTTCAAGCACTTTTTCGCCGCGTTCGACTCTGTCCAGATATTCACCCAACCTATACATATTATGAGTGCCGAAAATAATATTAATAAACGGGCATCGCTTTCTTAGCATTTGCGCTGATCCCGGCTTTTGGGGCATACAACCGCAAATTCCAACGATAACCTCAGGGCGCTTTTCCTTTATTTTTTTGATAATGCCAAGATTGCCCAGCACTCTCGTTTCGGCAGTTTCGCGTATGCAACAGGTATTGAGCAAAATTACATCCGCATCCTCATTGCTATTTGCTTGCACATAACCTCTTTGGTGCAATATACCCGCAAGCTTTTCGGATTCATGAACATTCATTTGACATCCGTATGTATTGATAAAAAACTTCTTCATTTACGCCTCAATTATAAATTCTCAGACTATATATTAACATAATAAACGCAAAATGTACAGCATTTTGTAGCGTAATAAAAAAATTACAGCTACAACATACTATTTTTATGAGCAAAAAAATACGCAAAACTCTTTCGTTTTTGCTTGCTTTCGTTTGTATTGTAGCCGTAATCAGCATAGGTTTAATTGCCGAGCCGGCAGTCAAAATTTACGGCTATGCTGAGCTTGACGAAAACCGACTAAGCAACATAAAAAACACCCTCGTTATTTATGACGATGACGGAAACAACCTTATGCAAGCAAGCCACACGCCTTTATCTTCACTTAACGATTACACCATAGACGCCTTTTTGTGTGCCGAGGACAAACGCTTTTTTCATCACGAAGGAATAGACTATGCGCGTATTTTTTCTGCCACCGTGCGCGATATACGGGACGGCGAATTCACTCAAGGCGCATCTACAATTACACAACAGCTCATTAAAAATTCACATCTTAATAACGAAAAAACCATAAGCCGTAAAATTCAGGAAATAAGGCTAAGTCGCGCTATCGAGCGAAAATACTCCAAGAATGATATTCTTGAAATGTATCTCAATATCTTGTATTTTGGAAACGGCACTTACGGAATAGGTAGTGCCGCAAACACGTTTTTAGGTAAGAATGTAGACAAATTATCGATTCGTGAAAGCGCAATGCTGGCTGCCATAATCAACAATCCAAGTCTATATAATCCCTACAAAAACTTAAGCAATCTCAACAGGCGTACCAATCTTATTTTGTCACTAATGAAAAAAAACGGCAAAATAACTAACGCGGAATACGCAAATGCTTTGGTCGATACTCCTAAAATCAACGCCCTAACATTAACTGATAAATACCGTTATTTTGTTATAAGGGAAGCATGCGAAATTCTTGGTTGTACGGAAGAATATTTATTACACGGCAATGTAAAAATTCATTGCAATCATAACCAAAATTTGCAAAGTAAATTAGCTCAGCATCTTTCTGCCCATAATGCGGAATGCCTACAAGCTATCGTAATCGAAAACTCCTCGGGGCGTATTATTGCCCACGAGGCAGTTTATAGTAGCGACCCATCAGGAATTGTTCGCAGCCCGGGTTCTACAATAAAACCCATAGCCTGCTACGCTCCGGCAATAGAAAAAAATCTCATCGCTCCCATCACACCTATCTTTGACG
>SVHR01000015.1 GCA_015055705.1 Clostridiales bacterium
GATAGCAGTGACCCACGTTGTTAAGGTGATCCTCGATTTTTACAAGGAAGCCCTGCTCTTTAAGGTCGTCCACAATGCGGGTACGAGCCTCGTATCTGTCAAGTCCTGCATAAACGCCGCCGTGTTCGTTTATGGTGGCGTCCTTGTTCATAACGTTTATGATGGGAAGATTGTGTCGCTTGCCCACCTCGAAGTCGTTGGGGTCGTGCGCCGGAGTGATTTTTACCGCGCCCGTACCAAAATCCTTTTCGACGTATTCGTCGGCAACGATGGGGATAAGTCTACCCACAAGCGGTAAAACAAGGCTCTTGCCAATCATCGCCGAATATCTTTCGTCGGACGGATGAACGGCTACCGCTGTATCGCCAAGAAGCGTTTCGGGACGTGTGGTAGCAATCACTACCTCGCCGCTACCGTCTTCCAGCGGATAGCGGATATGCCAAAGGTGCGAAGCCGAGCTTTCGTATTCGACCTCCGCATCCGAAATAGCGGTTTTACACTGAGGACACCAGTTGATTATGCGGTCACCCTGATAAATCGTGCCCTCGTTAAACATATTTACAAAAACCTCGCGCACAGCCTTAGAGCAACGATCGTCCATGGTAAAGGCACTTCTGGACCAGTCACAGCTAAGACCGAGTCGCTTTTGTTGCTCGACAATTCTGCCGCCGTATTGCGCCTTCCACTCAAAGGCGCGGCGCAAAAATTTCTCTCTGCCGATGCCTTCCTTGCTAAGGCCCTCCTCGGCAAGCTTTTCGACGATTTTAACCTCGGTAGCAATCGAGGCGTGGTCGGTGCCCGGAAGCCACAGTGCGTCAAAGCCCATCATGCGCTTGTATCTTATTATAGCGTCCTGAATGGTGCAGTCCAATGCGTGTCCGATATGAAGCTGTCCCGTAATGTTCGGGGGCGGCATAACGATGGTAAACGGCTTTTTACTTCCGTCAGCAGTAGGCTTAAAGTAGTTTTTTTCCAGCCAATTGTCGTAAATTCGTTTTTCAAAGCTTTGAGGTTCGTAAGTTTTGTTCATATAGGTTTAGTCCTCGTTTGTCGTTTATGATAGTAATAATTACTTAATAACCTACTAAGTATAACACAGCTTGACAAATAAAGCAACAATTATTAACACGCAAAATTAAAATCGCATAGTATGAAATATAAGTCGAGGTCAGGCAATAGCGTGCAAAAAAGCCAAACGTTCTTGCTTATTCGGCAAATATAAATGGAGGAATTTATGAAGAAAATTACAGTTTGGTTTTTGTGCTTGCTTATGCTTGCCATGCCTATGTCGCTTACGGCTTGTAAGTCGGACGAAGAGGGCGTTATTCGTCTAAGCGAGGTTACGCACAGTATCTTTTATGCGCCCCTTTACGTAGCAATCAACAACGGCTACTTCGAGGACGAGGGCATAACCATAGAGCTTTCTAACGCAGGCGGTGCCGACAAGGTTATGACGGCAATAGCCTCTAAAAGCGCAGACATAGGTCTTATGGGCCCGGAGGCGACAATTTACTGCCACGTGGAGGGACAGCGTGACTATCCTGTTATATTCGGTCAGCTCACTCAGCGTGACGGCTCATTTTTGGTATCGCGTAAAGAGGAGCTCGATTTTGAATGGAGCGACCTTGAGGGCAAGCACGTCCTTGCAGGTAGAGCGGGCGGCGTGCCGGCTATGACGCTTCAGTACGTAGTGGAAACTTTGGGTGGGCTAAGCCTTAGTCAGCTTAACTTCGACACAACCGTGGCGTTCGATTTGATGGTGGGCGCATTCGAGGGTGATACGAGTATTGACTATTGCACGATGTTCGAGCCCACGGCAAGTGATTTCGTGGCGGCAGGCAAGGGTTATATTGTGGCTTCGGTTGGCGAGGCGGCAGGCGACGTACCGTTTACTGCGTTCTCGGCATCAAAAAGCTATCTCGAAGAAAACCGTGAGCTTGTCAAAAAGTTCCTTGCTTGCGTAAAAAAGGGTTACGACTTTATCGTTAGCAGTGACAGCATGGCGGTTGCCGATGCACTTGCACCCTCGTTCTCGGGTGAAAGCAAGCAGCTTATGGCATCGTCGGTAGAGCGATACCTAAGCATCAACGCGTGGTGTAGCTCGCCCGTAATGAGTAAGGCATCGTTTGACAGCTTGCAGGACATTATGCAAAATGCGGGCACCCTTGACGAGCGTGCGGATTTCTCACTCGCAGTAGACAACAGTATCGCCATGGAGCTTTAGGACGTAGCTTGCGCCCTGCGCCAAAAGGCGAATACGGGCAAACTCATAACTTTACAAAGCCGGAGAAAATGATATGGAAATACTAAAAATGGATAACGTAAGCCTGACTTATCAGACGGTTGAAAGCGAAACCAAGGCTATCGAAAATTTATCGCTTGTGGTAGAGGACGGCGAGTTTATTGCGCTGGTTGGCCCCAGCGGATGCGGAAAAACAACCATACTCTCTCTTGCTTCGGGACTTATAAAGCCGACCGGCGGTACAGTTACGCTTATGGGTAAGGCGGTGGACCGTCCAAGTGCAGATACGGGATATATGCTTCAGCGTGATATGCTGTTTGAGTGGCGAACGATAGAGCGTAACGTATTGATTGGACCCGAGATTAGACGTAGTCTTGACGCCGAGAGGAGGGCGGAGGCCGAGGAGCTGCTAAAAAAATACGGATTGTGGGAGTTTAGAAAGCACTATCCAAATCAGCTTAGCGGTGGAATGCGACAGCGTGCGGCACTTATTCGTACTCTTGCCCTTAGACCCAAGCTGTTACTGCTTGACGAGCCGTTTTCCGCGCTTGACTTTCAGACGAGGCTTAGCGTTTGCAACGACGTTCATAAGATAATAAAGAGCGAAAAAAAGACGGCCCTGCTTGTGACTCACGATATTTCCGAGGCGGTAAGTCTTGCCGATAAAATAGTAGTTTTGTCTCAGCGCCCGGCTACCGTAAAAAGCACCTTTACTATAGATTTGGACGCGCCGACACCACTGAAGCGCCGCGAAAGCGCAGGCTTTACAAAGTGGTTCGACACCGTCTGGAAGGAAGTGAGTGTATGAAAAAACTAAAGAACGGTCATGAGTTATTTGTACAAAAGAGCAAAAGACGTAAGGTAAAAATCGTAGTTATTCAGCTGCTTTTGCTTGTGCTTTTGATTGCACTGTGGGAGATTGCGGCCAGGCTTTATTGGATAGACAGTTTTATTACGTCCAGCCCGTCGCGCATAGTAAAAATGCTTGGCGAGCTTGGAAGTCAGGGGCTTTGGACTCATATCTGGACAACGCTTTACGAGTGCATTATCGGCTTTGTTGTGTCTACCGTTTTAGGATGCGCTATAGCCGTTCTATTATGGTGGTCGGACTTTTTGCGTAGAGTGTTAGAGCCGTATATAGTGGTGCTTAACAGCTTGCCCAAAATTGCACTTGGACCCATCATTATAATATGGGTGGGCGCAGGTGCAAAGGCGATTGTTATGATGACTGTGCTTATTTGCATAATCGTAACTATAATAAGTGCACTAAACGGCTTGCTTGCCACCGACGAGGGCAAAATCTTGTTACTGCGCTCGATGGGCGCATCCAAATGGCAGATTTTGACTAAGCTTGTTTTGCCGGGAGCTGTTCCTACCTTTTTGTCCGTACTAAAAATCAACGTAGGACTTGCGTGGGTAGGTACGATCATGGGCGAATACCTGGTGTCGGGAGCAGGACTCGGATATCTAATTATTTACGGCGGTCAGGTCTTTAAGCTCGACCTCGTCATGACGTCCACCGTGATTCTGTGCTTCCTTGCCGCTATTATGTACTTTGCAGTCGCACTTGCCGAAAGACTTCTTCGACGCAAGTAAGCGGCGACAAAGGCAGAATGAGCAAAGCACAATGTAAACAAATCCAAAAATGCCGATTACGGGATAGAGGTAGGCGACCACGTTTTCGAAGCCGAGGTTGCTTACCGTCATTCCCGCTATAAGCGAAGCTGCTACCGAAAAGCCCTTGCTTCCCGTAAGCGGAGTAAGCCACGACGACAGCCCGATAAGAGCCGTCATCATCGTGGTAAAGATGGATATTGCCACAGCTCCCACCGCAAAGTAATAAAGCACCTTGCTCGTGGACGAGGCAATGGAAATCAGCGGCATATCGGCAGTGGTGTCGTTACCGTTGAGTGTAAGAATAATCAGTAGCATAAGCGCCGTCATTATAGCGGCGGCAATAAGAGAAGCCCAAAGCACCGTTTTGGGCTTTTCGTCTACCGTGGTAAGGACGGTACAGGCAAGCATAATATTCATGCAAACGTACAGCACGGTAGACGGAAGAGTGAATGGCGAAAAGGCAAAGCCAAAGGAGGGTTTTCCTATATTGAAGCAGCAAATCAGTATTATAAAAAAGATGATAAACGGCACTATTATGCTATTGCTTTTAAGCAGTCCGCTTAAGCCTTTAGATACAATTATGGCGCACAAAATTCCGCTTATAATCGAATACGCCGGCGAGATGGGAAGAATCGTGTCAAAAAGACTGTCCATGCCCGACAGCATTCCGGACAAAACGATAAGGCTGTTTAAAAGCAAAAATACGTCCGCAATTACGTGAAGCTTGCCAAGAAGCTTCTCGTTGACCTTGCTGAAATCCGAGCTTTTGTACAGTCGCCCGATTGTGCAAAACAGGTAGCACAGCAAAAAAATACCCAAGCCTACCGGTAGCGCAACCAGCGGCGAAATATTGCTTCCAAAAAAGGACGATATTTCCTTGCCCGAGGCAAATCCGGCGCCTATAATTGTACCGACGATAAGCATCGCCAGCGAAAAGGTTTTTTTCATATAACACTATATTTGTTTGGGTATGCATTTATGACTGCATCGCGGTTTTTTGCGGTGTAAATTAAGCATACTACCCATAATGAAAAGGTGGAAAAGGTTTGCATCGGGAGCAGGAATGCTTGCCGTTTTGGGCGTAATAAGCAAGGTGATAGGAATGTTCTATCGTTTGCCGCTAACCAATATTTTGGGCGCGGAGGGCATGGGACTGTATCAGTTTATTTTTCCAATTTATTCTCTTATTTTAGCAGTTGGCTGCGGCGGTATGCCTGCCGCAATCAGCAAGTACATCAGCGAGCTTACTGCAAACGGAGACACCGCTTTAGCAAAGCGAGCATTAAAAATAATAATTATATCGCTGGCTATTTTTGGCGTTTTCGCCGCACTTGCGCTCTTTGTTTTGCGTGATGGAATAGCCGCCTTACAGGGTAATCCCAAGACTGCGCTTTCGTACGCGGCAATCGCGCCTGCAGTGTTTTTTTCGGGCTTAATTGCTTGCTATCGAGGGTACTTTCAGGGTATGCACAATATGTTTCCAAGCGGTATCAGCCAAATTATCGAGCAGATTGTCAAGGTTACGCTTGGGCTGATTTTTGCGGCATTATTTGTAAAAAATGGTGTAGAATACGGTGTTATGGGCGCAATACTCGGCGTATCGCTATCCGAGGCAGTGGCTCTTATGTACCTTGCGCTTAGGTTTAGTTTTGTTGTCGAAAATCGAAACGAGGGTGCGCTACAGGCGGAAGCGGCGGCAGATATTGCCGTGATGCAAAAAACGGTACCGACGGCGCAAATACTAAGATCCATTTACACCGTTGCGCTTCCCGTTACGCTTGGCTCGCTCGTGCTTCCGTTCTCGCAGGTGCTGGACAGCTTTTTGGTAGTAAACTTACTTGAGGCGCGTGGAATGGCAGAGGTAAACGCAACCTCTCTTTACGGCGTTTTCAACGGTCCGGTAGGGTCGCTGCTTAATATGCCGACGGTAATTACCATCTCGCTTGCCGCGTCACTTTTGCCTCGTATCGCGGCGTGCAATAGCAATCATACGTGCGTGGACGGGGTGGTGGATAAAAGCGTTGCAACGTATCTTTTGACAATAATTCCTTGCACCGTAGTCTTTATTTTTGCACCAAAGCCAATATTATACCTGCTATATTCCCGTGGACTTACCGATTCCGAAATTGACATTGCTTCAAAAATTTTGCATATCGAGGGCGTGAATCTACTCTTTCTTGGCGGTATTCAACTTACGTCTGCAATGATGCAAGGAGTGGGAAAGGCGAGGACTCCGGTGTTCAATCTGCTTATAGGAGCAAGCGTAAAGGTTACTGCTACGGCAAGTCTTATTCCCATAATGGGAATTTACGGGGCGGCGGTTGCAAACGTGCTTTTTTACGCAATAACATTTTTACTTGATTGTGTTTGCGCAACAAAGCTGTTCGGCAAGTTCTTTTATTTCAAAAAGCAGGCAAAGCCGCTACTGTGTGCGCTTGGCTTTGCGGCAGTTTTTTCGCTTTATTTCGTACTTAGGCTTTATGTAAATGACATCGTTGCTCTTTTGACCGCCGGGGTAGCCGCCGCGGCAACGCTTTTGATTCTTGTTTTGAAAACAAAATGCATTTTATTAAATTAATTAACCTAAAAATGTTGATTTTGTTGGCGTTATGGTGTATAATTATTGCAAGCGGGCGTATTTTTGTCCGACTAACTAAAAGAAGGTTTGTTTATGCTTGACGTAAAGTTTATTGCCGAAAATACCGAAGAGGTCAAAAGACAGCTTGCTAATCGTAGCGGCAGCTATGACGTGGATATCGTAAAGGAATTGTATGCTAAGCGCCGTGAGCTTTTGGTGGAAACCGAAAACCGCAAGGCAATGCGTAACCGTGTTACCGACGAAATTGCAGTTATCAAAAGGAATAAGGGCGATGCAACCGAGCTTATTGCCAAAATGAAGGCGCTGGGCGAGGAAATTAAGCAGTTTGATGCTCAGCTTGCCGAAATCGAGCCGGCACTTAAGGAAGCTGTGCTTTCTATTCCCAATCTCCCGCACGAAAGCACCCCTGTCGGTAAGGACGAATCCTGCAATGTCGAAGTAAGGCGTTGGGGGAATCCGCGTACTGCGGATTTCGAGCTTAAGCCCCATTGGGATATTGGCGCAAGCCTCAAAATTCTCGATGCGCCCACCGCGGCAAAAATTGCAGGTGCAAGATTTACCGTATACAAGGGACTTGGCGCAAGATTGGAGCGAGCAATAATCAACCTTATGCTTGATACACACGCTCAGCGTGGATATACCGAGGTTATGCCGCCGTATATGGTCAATCGCGACAGCATGTACGGTACGGGTCAGCTTCCCAAGTTTGAGGAAGACGCTTTCTCGGTAAAGAACAACGGATATTTCCTTATTCCCACGGCAGAGGTTCCCGTAACCAACATGCACCGCGGCGATATTTTGGACGCAAGCAGCTTGCCCATCAAGTACTGCGCATACACCGCATGCTTTAGGGCAGAGGCAGGTAGCGCAGGCAGAGATACTCGCGGACTTATTCGTCAGCATCAGTTCAACAAGGTGGAGCTCGTTAAGTTCGTGCGTCCCGAGGAAAGCTTGGCTGAGCTTGAGGCGCTTACCCTCGACGCCGAGATTATACTTCAAAAGCTTGGACTTGCGTATCGCGTGGTTTCGCTTTGCACGGGCGATATCGGCTTCTCGTCGGGTAAGACTTACGACATCGAGGTATGGCTTCCCAGCTACAACAGATATGTCGAAATTTCCTCTTGCTCCAATTTCTTTGACTATCAGGCAAGGAGAATGAACATAAAATACAGAGGCGAAAACGGTACGGCGTTTGTCCATACTCTCAACGGTAGTGGACTTGCGGTAGGCAGAACGACCGCCGCCATACTCGAAACGTACCAAAACGCAGACGGTAGCGTTACCGTGCCGCAGGCGTTGATTCCTTATATGGGGACGGATATTATAAAATAATGATAATCAGCACGATACTAAAAATACTAAAGAAAATAGTGGACGGAGTGGCAAAGGCCGTTGCGTGGCTGCTGCTTGCGTTCGGGCTTTGGGTGCCCTTGCTTTACAGCTTGGTGTATCTTATTGTCGTGGTTATTTTCCTTGACGTTCCGCTTGCAAATACGGGCACGGTTTATTTTGTGGGATTGTTTATTTCATTTTTGGGAGCGCTTTGGTTTAGTATGGTGCGTAGCAACAACGAGGCAAAAAAACGTAAACGCAAAAAGGGTGTGGGTTACAGTATTTCCGAGGTAAAGAAAAAGCGTAAAATTGAGGAAGAGGACGATTGTGAAAATGTGCAGCAGCAAGAGCTTTCTCCGCCGCCTCGGCCACAATACGTCCAGCAGCCCGCACCTCAACCGATGGTGCAAGCTCCGCCTCCGCCGCCGCAGTACGCACAGCCGTACGAGCAAGCACATCAACCGTACCCCGGACCGCAGTACACTCAATCGCCATCGCAACAGCAGTACGGTGCGCCGCAATACGGTCAGTACGGATACGCTCAGCCTGCGCCTCAGCCGCAGTACGAGCAAGCACAGCAGGCTTATTCTCAACCGCAATATTCTCACCCGCAGTACGAGCAGCCTCAAACACAGTTTTCTGAGATGCACTACGAGCAGTCTCAGCAGTTTTCTAAGCCTCAATACGAGCAACCCCAGCAACAGGAGCATTATTCGCAAGAGGATACCTCGTTTGACTTTGCGCAAAGACAGCACAGAGGTTATGACGAAAGCGTAAGCCCGTGGGGTAGGGCAGAGCGTAATACCCAAAGCGGCTGGGAAAGTGATGGAGTAGATTTAGAGCAAGATGTCAACGAGCAGCCTCGCATATTCAGGCTTCGCAGCGATCCGGATATGCTCGTGTACGAGTTTTCTAACCGCCTTGAATTTTATCGCAAAACGGCACACGGAAATTTGTTTGTTCGTAGACAGTACAAATAATGTCAAAATAAGAAATAGCACAAAAGGAGCAAGCTTTCTTGCTCCTTTTGCTATTGTGCAGTGTAATTGCATTAAGTGTTTGATATTATGAAATATCAAAAAATAAAGGTACGTATATGTGTTTTTGTGTCGATGTTATATTTGTCGTTGTTGCCAAACCCCTACTGCAATATCTATAAAATCCTTTACCGCTGTACTTAAATATCTGCCTTGCGCATAGCTTACGACAAGCGTAGCCGTTTCCTCGCCGATGATGGGAAAGAAGTCCACTTCGCCGGCGGCAGTGCCCACGCCGCTCAAAAACATTGCGGGATAAACTGTAATACCCATGCCAACGCGAGCGAGCGAAAAGGCCGTTTCGGTGTTTTCGGTTTCGAGAATGATGTTTGGAGTAATCTTGTTTTTTTCGAAGCAGGAGTCCACTAAGGTGCGTATGCGGTTGCCTTTGTTAAGCAGCAAAAAGGGGCAGTCCTTAAAGACGGATAAATCGGCCGAATGGGCAAACTTTTTGCGCATAGCATCAGCCTGCTGACCAAACAGCTCGTCCATAAATTTATGAGGTACGACAAGCAATAGCCTGTCGGTAACAAGCTCTACGCTTTCGATACCCTCTTGAATGCGTGGTGCAAAGCTTAATGCTACGTCAACCTCTCCGTGGCGAAGCTTGCTTTCTAACGTTTCGGTATTGCCCTCGACAAGACTGACCTCTACAAGCGGATATTTTGCCTGGAAGGATGGCAAAATGTCGGGCAAAAGCACTCTGCCTCGAGTATGCGAAACGCCGATTTTGATCGTACCGCGCTTGGATTCCTTTATGTCCTCAATTTCCTTCAGCATCTGGTCGCGAGAGTCAAGAAGATTTTTTGCGTGTTTTAGCAGCGTTTCACCGGCATACGTCAAAGTAAGCGAGGGCGAGCGCGAAAATAGCTTTACGTTAAGCTCGTTTTCAAGCTTTATTATTTGGTTTGATAGCGACTGTTGCGAAATATAAAGCCTTTCTGCGGCTTTGGTTATATTAAGCTCTTCGGCGACCGTAACAAAATATTCCAGGTTAGAAAAGTTCATTTTGTGCTCCTTTTTCCTTTCTATTATAGCTTAGTTGCGGCATAAAATCAACAGATTTTGCGCTAAACCTTTTAATTGTTCAAAAAAATATATCCACAGCCTTTTGATTGTGGTGATTTAACCATAAAAGTGTTGTGTTAGAGTGTAAAAACATTATACATTTTGTTCGGTTTGTGGTAGAATGTTATGGTTGATATTGGGCGAGGAATATTCTGCCTATATTAACAAAAACAATAGGAGCTGTTTTATATGACTAAAAGACTAGTTGTTGATCCTTCGTGGTGCAAGGGCTGCGGAATTTGCGTAGAGTTTTGCCCCAAAAAGGTGCTTAAGGTTGTCAAAGAAAAGATTACCGTGGAAAAACCCGACGACTGCATCAAGTGCGGCCTGTGCGAGTTGAGATGCCCGGACTACGCTATTTACATCGAGGAGGTTCGTGATGAAGAATAAGGTTTTGATGCAAGGTAACGAAGCTTGCGTCGAAGGCGCAATCAAGGCAGGAATGAGATTCTTTGCAGGTTATCCCATTACGCCGTCCACCGAAATCGCCGAGCGTTCTGCAGTAAGACTTCCGCAAGTAGGCGGCAAGTTTATTCAGATGGAAGACGAGATCGCAAGTATGGCGGCAATCATCGGTGCATCTGCGGTAGGCACAAAGACCATGACCGCAACCAGCGGCCCGGGCTTTTCGCTTAAGCAGGAGAACATCGGCTATGCTTGCATTACCGAAATTCCGTGTGTAATCGTAGACGTACAGCGTTCCGGTCCCTCTACCGGTCTTCCCACCTCGCCCTCTCAGGGTGATGTTATGCAGGCGCGTTGGGGCACACACGGCGATCATTCGATTATCGCAATTTCGCCTTCGTCTGTATCCGAGTGCTACAACCTTATAATAAGGGCGTTTAACCTCGCAGAAAAATACCGTACTCCCGTAATCTTCCTTATGGACGAAATCGTGGGACACCTTCGCGAGGGTATCGAAATCGACGACGAGCAAGAGGTAGAAATTATCGAGCGTAAAATGAAGGTTCGTCCCGAAGTATTGCACCTTCCGTACCATGTAAACGAAGGCGAGGACGTGCCCAGATTCCACCTTACGGGATACGACATTAGATACAACATCACCGGTCTTGTACACGCAGAGGACGGCTTCCCGTCCAACAGCAACGAGGTTGCACACAATCTTGTAACCCGTCTTATGAAAAAGATCGAAAACAACGTTGACGATATTGTTCAGTACGAGGAAAAATATTGTGAGGACGCCGAAACGGTTATCGTTTGCTACGGCGGTACCGCCCGCAGCGTAATGTCTGCTGTCGAGGAGCTTCGTGCTAAGGGTGAAAAGGTTGGTTATTTCCGTCCCATCACCGTATGGCCGTTCCCCGAAAAGCAGCTTAAGGCGCTTTCATCCAAGGTTAAGAACATCGTCGTTGCCGAGCACAACTACGGACAAATTTTGCTTGAGGTTCAGCGTATCGTTAAGGACTGCAAGATTGGCTTCGTAGGTAAGGTAGACGGCACGGTAATCACACCGGCAGAAATCATCAAAGCGGTAGAGGAGGTAAAATAATGGCTAGCGAGCTTATTCTTAAATATATGAGAGAGGAGCACCTTCCGCATATTTGGTGCCCCGGCTGTGGACACGGAATTTTGATGCGTGACGTTGCGCAGGCTGTAAAGAACCTCGGCATCGACCAAGAAAAGGTTTGCCTTGTTTCGGGTATCGGCTGTGCATCCCGCGCGGCAGGTTATATGGACTTCCAGACCATGCATACCACGCACGGTCGTGCAATCGCATTTGCAACCGGCGTAAAGATGGCTCGTCCCGACCTTGAGGTTATCGTAATCGCGGGCGACGGCGACTGTGCGGCAATCGGTGGTAACCACCTTATTCACGCCGCACGCCGCAACATCGGCATCACGGTTATCGTATTTAACAACGACATTTACGGTATGACGGGCGGACAGTATTCGCCCACAACTCCCACCGGCGAGCTTGGCACAACGGCTCCGTACGGTAACATCGACCGTCCCTTCGATATCGCAGTTTTGGCTGCCGGCGCAGGTGCGTCGTACGTTGCTAAGGGTACGGCTTATCACGCACAGCAAACCACCAGGCTTATCGAAAACGGCATCAAGCACAAGGGCTTCTCGCTTATTGATTGCGCAGGTGTATGCCCCACGTACTACGGTCGTAAGAACAAGAAGGGTGGCGCTGTCGAAATGATGAGGTATCAGCGTGACAATACCATCACGGTAGAGCAGGCTGCAAAGATGACGAGAGAAGAGAAGGCAGGCAAGCTTATTCTCGGTAAAATTGCCGAAAACGACTTCCCCGAGTTCTCTTCGGAATATCAAAAGATTATCGATAGAGTAAGAAAGGAGGAAAGATAATGAGCAAGATGGAAATAAGACTCGCAGGCTCGGGCGGACAAGGCGTAATCCTTGCTACCATCATCCTTGCCGAGGCGGCTATTATTGCAGGTAAAAACACGGCTCAATCTCAATCGTACGGCCCCGAGGCTCGTGGCGGTATGTGCAAGGCCGAGGTTATCGTATCCGACGAGCAAATCGGCTTTACTAAGGTTACTCATCCCACCTTCTTGCTTGCGCTTACTCAGGCTTCGCTTAACAAGTACGGCGCGGAAGCAGGCGAGGACTGCGTAATACTTGCAGACTCCACGCTTGCCGTTCCCGAAACCATAAAGGCAAAAAGGGTTTATTCACTTCCCATTCTCGATACCGCAAAGACCGAGGTTGGCAAGGCATTTACGGCAAATATTGTTGCCGTTGCCGCAATCAACGGTATTTTGAAGCTTGTAAGTAATGATGATCTCGAGGCGGCCGTTCTTCGTCAGATCCCTAAGGGAACCGAGGAAATCAACCGCAAGGCTTTACATGCAGGACAAAAGCTTGCAGAAAACATCTAAGGAGTTTATATGAAAATTCACGAATATCAAGCAAAAGAATTATTTGCTAAATACAACGTAACCACCCAAGAGGGCTACGTTGCCGAAACCAAGGAGCAGGCCGTAGAGTGTGCAAAAAAGCTTAACGCTTCTATGTACGTAGTAAAGGCACAGGCTCATTGCGGCGGCAGAGGTAAGGCAGGCGGCGTTAAGCTTGCTCGCTCTATTGAGGAGGTAGAGGCAGCTGCCGAAAAGATCATCGGCATGCGTATCGTAAACAAGCAAACCGGCGCAGAGGGTAAGCTTGTTCGCAAGGTGCTTGTTACCGACGCGGTAAACATCAAAAAGGAATATTACCTTTCGCTTGCTATCGACAACGAGCACGCGGCAATCGTAATTATTGCTTCGGGTGCAGGCGGAACTGAAATTGAGGAAATCGCGGCTAACCAGCCCGAGCTTATCGTTAAGCAGCTTGTAAGCCCAATTACAGGTATCAAGGATTATCAGGCTCGCTACGTTGCAAATCGCATAGGCATTCCCAAGGCTAACGTAAAGGAATTTATCGTTATGCTTAAAAATATGTATAAGCTTTTTGTCGAAAAGGATTGCTCGCTCGTAGAGGTTAATCCGCTTGTAGAAACCGAAGAGGGCAAGCTTATTGCTATCGACGGCAAGGTAAACTTTGACGACAACGCAACCTTCCGTCACCCCGACATTTTGGAGCTTCGTGACATTCACGAGGAGAACCCCAAGGAGTACGAGGCAGGTCAGCACGACCTCAACTACGTTTCGCTTGACGGCTCTATCGGCTGCATGGTAAACGGCGCAGGTCTTGCAATGGCAACCATGGATATTATTCACGCATTCGGCGGCGAGCCTGCTAACTTCCTCGACGTAGGCGGCACGGCTACTACCGAGCGTGTTACTGCGGCGTTCAAGCTCTTGTCCGACAAGCAGGTTAAGGCAATTCTCGTAAACATCTTTGGCGGTATCGTTAAGTGTGACGTTATTGCAGAGGGTATCGTAATTGCAGCAAGAGAGGTTGGACTCAACGTTCCGCTCGTTGTTCGTCTTGACGGCACCAACGTAGAGCGTGGCAAGGAAATTCTTAAGGAGTCCGGACTCAAAATTTATGCGTGTGACGACCTTAGATCTGCGGCAAAGAAAGCTGTGGAAATGGCAGGCTAGGAGGGTAATATGAGCATTTTAATCAACAAGGATACAAAGCTTATCGTGCAAGGAATCACGGGCGGACAGGGACAGTTCCACACCCAGCAGATGATTGACTACGGCACTAACGTAGTTGCTGGCGTTACCCCCGGTAAGGGCGGAATGGAAACGCTTGGCGTTCCCGTTTTCGACACCGTAAAGGAAGCTAAGGAAGCAACCGGCGCAAACACCTCGGTAATTTACGTTCCTGCGGCTTTTGCGGCAGACGGTATTATCGAAGCTATTGACGCAGAACTCGACCTCGTAGTATGCATAACCGAGGGTATTCCCGTTATGGATATGATGAGAGTTAAGAATTATATGGCAGGCAAAAAGACCAAGCTTATTGGACCCAACTGCCCCGGACTTATCTCCCCGGGTGAGTGCAAGGTAGGAATTTTGCCCGCACGTATCCATAAAAAAGGTCACATCGGCGTTATTTCACGCTCCGGAACGCTTACCTACGAGGCAGTAGACCAGCTTACCAAGGCAGGTCTTGGACAGTCCTCGGCAGTAGGTATCGGCGGCGACCCCATCAAGGGCATGGGCTTTATCGACGTGCTTAAGGAATTCAAGAATGATCCCGACACCTATGCGGTTGTGCTTATCGGCGAAATCGGCGGAAGCGGCGAGGAAGACGCGGCAGAGTGGATTAGAGATAACATGAAGGATAAGCCCGTTGCGGCGTTTATCACCGGTAGAACGGCTCCTGCAGGCAAGCGTATGGGACACGCAGGCGCAATCATTTCGGGCGGCAAGGGTACAGCTGCAGGCAAGGTAGCAACGCTTACCGAGTGCGGCATCAAGGTTGCTCCCACCCCCGACAAGATTGGCGAAACGCTTATCGAGGCTATTAAGGAGGCAGGCATTTACGAAAAGTGCCTTGTTAAATAATGATAGGTTTATTTTCTACCGCAGGCCTCAGCTTTTTTCAGGAAATGTGGTTCCAGATCTGCAAGGTGCTTGTTAGTCCCTTGTTCTGCATTTTCCTCGTGCTGGTGCTTGGATATCTCCTTGGCAGAATAAAAATAAAGGGCATTTCGCTCGGCTCTGCAGGAGTGTTTATTATGGCTATTTTGGTGGGTATCCTTACTACCTTTATTAAGGATCCCATCAACGAGGCGCTTCTTAGTACGTTTGGTCCTAATGCCAGCGGCGCTCCCCTTCTTTCGCTTACGTGGGCTTCGTCCACATTCAGCATTGTAAAGAACATCGGTCTTGCGCTTTTCGTTACGTCGGTAGGTCTTATTGCAGGTCCAAAATTCTTTCGCAACTTCAAAAGCAAGGCGGTTGCTTATATCGTGATTGGTGTTGTAGTTATCGTAACGGGTACGCTTGTTTGTATCCTCGTTGCGGCTCTCGACCCCAGCATTGACGCGGCAACAGCAACGGGACTTTTGATGGGCTCGCTTACGTCCACCCCCGGCTTCTCGGCGGCACAAAACGTATTCGAGAGCGAGGCGGAGATGGTTGCGGCAGCAAACGGTGCGGCATATCCGTTTGGCGTAATCGGCGTAGTGCTTTTCGTTCAGCTTCTTCCCAAAATTTTGCGCGCAGATATGAATAAGGAGCGTCAGCTTATGATAGAGCAGGGCACTCCCAAGGGCGCAGACATCGACGAGGGCGAAGAGGTAGCGGCAGACCCCAAAAAGCTCTTTACGTTTGATAAATTCGGCTTGTGCGTTTTTGCTATCACCGTTCTTTTGGGACTCCTTGTTGGCTCCATAAGCTTCAAGTTCAGCGAGAGTATCGTATTCAATCTTACCTCGACGGGCGGTTGCTTGCTTGCGGGACTTTTGTTTGGTCACTTCGGCAAGTGCGGCAAGGTTTCGCTTGCTGTTCCTGACAATACGCTTAAGGTTTTCCGTGAGCTCGGACTTGTATTGTTCCTTATGGGCTCGGGCTTCGAGGGCGGACTTAAGTTCCTCCAGCTTGTTACCGAAACGCCTATCGTATTCCTCTACGGCGTGCTTATGACGCTAATTCCCATGATCGTGGGCTTTATCATTGCAAAATTCGTGTTCAAGCTTTGCCTTCTCAACAACCTTGGCTCGATTACCGGCGGTATGACCAGCACTCCGGCGCTCGGCTCGCTTATTTCGGTGGCCGAAAGCGAGGACGTTGCTTCCGCTTATGCGGCAACGTACCCCATTGCGCTTATCTTGCTTGTGTTCGTTCCGCAGCTTATCAACCTTTTTGGTATTTAATTTATCACAAATAACAAGATACTAAATCTTAAATCAAAGGCGGCAAGGAAATAAAAACCTTGCCGCTTATGCAAAGAAAACTTTATAGGAGGAAAATTGAGTATGACAAATGCAGCTGTTAAACAAAACCGTAAGCTTTCGGTTAAGGCTCAAACAATTGCAACTCTTATTGCAATTGTTGCGGCAGTAGTAATCCCTCAGATTTTTCATATGATGGGTGCAATTTCAGGCTTGGGTACAGCATTAGGCGAAACGTTTTTGCCGATGCATCTACCCATTTTGTTGGTTGGTCTGCTTGCAGGCCCGTACGCGGGAGCAATTGCAGGACTTGTTAGTCCGCTTATCAGCTTTGCGTTGACCGCAATGCCGGGCGTAGCTATGCTACCGTTTATGATGATCGAGCTTTGCGTGTACGGACTAACAACGGGACTTTTTGCAAACGTAAAAATGCCCACTATTTATAAGGTTGTTATTGCTCAGATTGCAGGACGTGCCGTTCGCGCGGTAGCAATTCTTGCCGCAGTTTATTTGTTCGCTAATAGCGCCATTTCGGTTGCGACAATATGGCTCAGCATTTCGACAGGAATATTCGGACTTGCGCTTCAATGGATGCTTTTGCCTTTGATTGTGTATCGAGTAGAAAACGCAAAGCAAAAGTAGTATTCTTTTTTATAATATTCAAATTTTAGATACACCGTTAAGTGAGACTAAAAAGAGGAGTAAGCATAAATTATTGTGCTTGCTCCTCCTTAATTGTATAAATAAAAATAACCGCCGATGAATGGCGGTTATTTTTTTACTATTACGTTTTTTTGAAACGTGATACTATATTGGCGCAGTCACAAAAGTAACTAAAATGCGCCTACGTTGTTTAGTTTAGCTGTAATTATTTACAGTCCTTGGTGGTGTTGGTGCGCTTAGCGCTAGTGTTCGACTTAGACTTTGCGCCACACGACTTGGTGCTGTTAGACTTATTGGTAGTGGTCTTGTTGTTACCCGCACTCTTTCTGGTGTTTGCCATTTTTTTCTCCCTCCTTATTATGTATTTAGCTTCAGCCGCGCCCCACGGCTGAAGTCGTCGTGAGTTGCGTCCTTGCTATGCTTACAGTCTTAGTATAGGTTTTTTAGTACAAAATATACTGTAAAAAACTGCAAAACCGTAAGAAGGGTAGTTCTTATAAAAATCAGTGTTTGTTTAGCGAAAGCAGGTAGCCCTCGAGGTTGTCCTTTTCGCTGACCTCGACCTCTCTTTGACCAAGAGCCTTTATCGTAGCGGCGAGTGCGGTTGCACCTTGAGCAATCGTCTTTCTTCTCATAGGTGAAAGAGTGGGGTAGTCCTTTTGCGCTATTACTCCGTCTATAAGCGAGGAGATTTGCGGCAGGGTAAGGGTAGAGCCGTGTACCTTGCTAGAGTCGTATTCGCGTAGCTCCAAATTCATAGCGGCAAGCGAGGTTGCCGTGCCTCCGATGGCAATATATTTGTTTACACGCAAATACGGAACAGCGCAAAGCGTGTCGCTTACAAAATTTGTAATTTGCTCGTAGTCGCTTCCGAATCTGTCTGTTAGGCTTACACAGCCAAAGGGAAAGGACTGCTTATAGCTTATTTTGCCGCTTTCCCCAAAAATTATTTCACAGCTTGCACCGCCAAGATCTATTACAGCCGCTCGGCCAATTCCCTCGGTTGCGCCCAAAAAACCGATTTCGGCTTCCTTTTCGCCGCTAATAACGTCCACTTTTATGCCTGTACGTATAAAAACCAAATCTAAAAATTCACCCTTATTGCTTGCATTTCGTACAGCGGCGGTAGCAAAGGCAAGGCAAGAGCCGCCGCCCTGCTCGTTGAGAGAACATATTGCATCCACCGTGCGATTTATAGACTCAGGGGCAAGCAAACCGCCACGCATATTTTCGGCAAGGCGAGTAGTGATTACAGTCTTTTGGCCGCCGCAAAAAAGTCTTACAGAGTTACTTCCTATATCTATAATATTCATTGGTTACTCCTACAAAAAAAGCCCGTTTTTACTCGGGCTTGTGTTTTATTCTTCAAATGTAAAGGCGTCCTCGTCGCGACCCTTCATATTAAGGTATTCGCGCGCGTACCAGTCAAGATATTCGTTGCTGCTAAGCTGAGCGATGCTTCCGTCATTTTGCTCGATTTTAAGGTCGATTTCGGCAATTTGCTCGCGAAGCTTATTTTCGGTGGAGGTCACGTTAGAAATTTTTACTATATTGATAATCAGCGAAACGACAAGCAAAAACATAAAAACGATTGCCGCCGCAGTCACTATTTTTATTACTCTAAGCTTGGAATTCATACGCACGCACCTCCTTTTATAGACCCATAATAGCATACTCAAAAAAAATAGTCAAGTATTTGTAAAAAGTATATAAAAATAATTGACACCTAAGACTATAGATGTTATATTATCTAAAGTTTACTAATAATAAACTTTTTGTTTATCAAAATCAAACCCATTAAACTTTATGTTTATTTTGCTCAAACTCACTAAACTTTTTGTTTAGTGCGGAGAATAATAGGAGAAAGGTATGGAACTCGGCATAAAAATCAAGGAGCTAAGACTCAAAAAGGGGCTTACTCAAGAGGAGCTTGCATCGCGTTGCGAGCTTACCAAGGGGTATATTTCTCAGCTCGAAAACGACCTTACCAGCCCGTCGATTGCGTCGCTAAACGACATTTTGATTGCGCTTGGTACCAGTCTTAACGAATTCTTCAGCGATGACGACGACGAGCAGGTCGTTTTTACCGAAGGTGACCATTTCGAAAAGCAAATCGAGCACGGAAAAATCGTTTGGCTTGTCCCCACGGCGCAAAAAAACCGTATGGAACCTATAAGGTGCGAGCTTAGTGTAGGTGCCGAAACCGAGCACGATATTCCGCACGAGGGTGAGGAATTCGGTTACGTGCTTGACGGCAAAATCAAGCTGCACATAGGCAAACGCGAATTCGAGGCAAAAAAGGGCGAAAGCTTTTACTTTAGAGCAGACCGAACGCACTATATAAAGAACGTAGGAAACACAAAAGCAGTAATTATTTGGCTTTCGTGTCCGCCGAATTTCTAAAAAGGGGAGCAAACAAATGAGAGAACAAAGAGTTATCGATAAGATTATTGACGTCAAAAACGTAACCAAGGTATTTGACGATACGACAGTAATAGATGAGCTTAGCCTTTATATTCGCCGCGGACAGTTTGTGACGCTTCTTGGCCCCAGCGGATGCGGCAAAACAACCTTGCTTCGTATGATTGCGGGATTCGTTGCGCCTACCGAGGGAAAAATCTACGTCGAGGGTCAGGACGTAACGACTATTCCGCCGTACAAGCGTCCCGTAAATACAGTATTCCAAAAGTATGCCCTGTTTCCGCACCTCAACGTTTTCAACAACGTGGCGTTTGGATTAAAGCTTAAAAAGATTCCTAATGGCGAAAAGACCAACCGTAAGGGCGAAAAGGTGCCCGTGTTCCGCAAGTTCACAAAGGAAGAAATTTCAAACAAGGTAAATCGCGCGCTTAAGCTCGTGGGACTTGAGGATTACGGTCACCGTGACGTAAACTCGCTTTCGGGCGGTCAGCAGCAGCGTGTGGCAATCGCACGTGCGC
>SVHR01000016.1 GCA_015055705.1 Clostridiales bacterium
TCTTATACGATACTGCCTTGTATGCTGTTCTATACGTCGCCGCCCCTCATTCACGGGACAGCTTACATATACTACCACACCACTATACCTTACGTCAAGCGTTTTTACCCTCTTTTTTAAATTTTTTTTAACTTTTTTTATTCTTTTTTTCTACCCTGCTATTTTTTGGTAAAATTCAGGGAATTACAGCGCTTAACATATATATTATATATAGAATATAGGGAATTATTCAGACAAGCCGTCTAAATGTCCATATATAAGACAGCCAAAAACAATTTGACAAAGCCGACCGCTCCACGATAGAACGGTCGGCTTGCCTTATATTATATTGTTTGATTACTCTTGGGGCTATTCTGCCGTGGGCTCTGCTGCATCGGTAGCCTCCGCCTCGCCCGATTGGCCGTTACCCTCGACAACCGCCACGCAAACGACGTTGCCGTCACCCTTAAGGCGCATAACTCTTACGCCCTGCGTGTCACGACCAAGCACGCTGATCTCGCTTGCCGACATACGAATTACGATACCGTTGTCCGAAATAATCATAATGTCGTCGGTGTCTGCCACCTGCTTGAGGTTGACAAGTCTACCGGTGCTATCGTTGAACTTGCCTGCCTTGATGCCCTTACCGGCACGACCCTGCAAGCGGTAATCCTCCACCTCGGAGCGTTTGCCGTAGCCGCACGCCGAAATGGTAAGAAGCTTTTTGGCGGGGTCAATTACAATCATATCCACAACGAAGTCGCCCTCGTCCATCTTGATGGAGCGCACACCCTGCGTGTCACGGCTCATGGGACGAACGTCCCTTTCGCTGAATCTTATGCACTTGCCCGAGGATGCCGCAAGAATAAGCTCATCCTCGCCGCGCGTAAGCTGAACGGAAACAAGCTCGTCGCCCTCGTTGAGGCTGATAGCAATCTTACCGCTTTTGCGGATAGATTCGTATTCGCCCACGGCGGTCTTTTTGACGTAGCCGTTTTTGGTCGCCATCATAAGGTAGCCGCTTTCCTCTGCCGTAAACGGAATAACGGCGTTGATTTTCTCGCCCTCGCTAAGCTGCAAAAGGTTGACGATCGCCCTGCCCCTCGAAGTCTTTTCTGCCTCGGGAACCTCGTAGCCCTTGATAGCGTACACCTTGCCGAAGTTACTAAACATAAGCACACGGTCATGCGTATTTGTGACAAACATGTTTTCGACAAAGTCGTCTTCCTTGGGCTTGTGCGCCGTAACGCCCTTGCCGCCACGGTGCTGACTCTTGTACTCGTCCACCGGCAAACGCTTGATATAGCCGGAGTGCGTCATAGAAATTACGACGTCCTCGCGCTCGATAAGGTCTTCCATATCGATCTCGTCGAAGATGGGGCAAAGCTCCGTTCTTCTGGGGCTGTCGTACGCTTCCTTGATTTCAAGAATCTCGCCGCGGATAATAGCCAGCACTCTTTGCGGCTTAGCAAGAATATCGGTAAGGTCCTCGATTTTGAGCTTAAGCTCGGTAAGCTCGCGGCGCAGGCTGTCCACCTCAAGCGCGGTAAGGCGACCAAGCTTCATTTCGAGAATTGCGTTGGTCTGCTCGTCGCTAAGCAAGAATTCCTCCTTTAGCCTTTCTGCCGCCTCGGTCTTGTCCTTACTGCTCTTGATAATTTCTACCACGCGGTCGATATTGCTTTGTGCGATAACCAAGCCCTCTACAATATGCGCACGCTTTTGAGCGCGCTCGAGGTCGTACTTGGTGCGGCGAGTGATTACGTCCTTTTGGTGCTCCAAATAGTAATAGAGCATTTCCTTAAGGTTAAGAATTTTAGGCTCGCCGTCTACGAGTGCAAGGAAGGTTATTCCGCCCGTTACCTGCAAATCAGTCATTTTGTACAGCATATTAAGCACAACCTGAGCCTGTGCGTCACGCTTGATTTCGATTACGACGCGCATACCCGTGCGGTCGGATTCCTCTTTTATGTCCGAAATTCCCTCAAGACGCTTTTCCTTTACGAGGTCGGCAATGCGCTTGATTAGCTCCGCCTTATTGACTTGATACGGAAGCTCGGTAACGACTATGCGATATCTGGTCGAGCCACCCGACTGATACTCCTCGATGTCGGTCTTAGCTCGGGCAATAAAGCTGCCCTTACCGGTAAGGTACGCCTTTTTGAGTCCGGCTCTTCCCATAAGCAAGCCGCCCGTCGGATAGTCGGGAGCGGGAACGTGCTCCATAAGCTCCTCCGAGGTGATGTCGGGGTTGTCGATAAGCGCAACCACGCCGTCAATAACCTCGCCGAGGTTGTGGGGCGGAATATTGGTAGCCATACCTACCGCGATACCGTCACTGCCGTTTACCAAAAGGTTGGGAAAGCGTGCCGGCAAAACGGTGGGCTGCATAATAGTGTCATCAAAGTTGGGGTACCAGTCTACCGTTTCCTTGTCAATTTCACGCAGCATTTCGCCTGCGATTTTGCTAAGCCTTGCCTCGGTATATCTTTGAGCCGCCGGGGGGTCGCCGTCCACCGAGCCGAAGTTGCCGTGTCCGTCAACAAGCGGATGGCGAATAGAAAAGTCCTGCGCAAGTCTTACGAGCGCGCCGTAAACCGCCGAGTCGCCGTGCGGGTGGAACTTACCCAAAACGTCACCGACGATACGCGCGCACTTACGGTACGGCTTGTCGGAGAACAAATTCAACTCGCCCATAGCGTACAAAATGCGGCGATGAACGGGCTTTAGTCCGTCACGCACGTCGGGAATAGCGCGGGAAACGTTTACCGCCATAGCGTAGGCAATAAACGAGGTTTTCATTTGGTCGGACACCTGAACTTGTACAAGCTTGGTATTGTCCTCGTGCTTCAATTCCTCATCGGAGAGCTTTCTTTTTCTTTCCATAATTCCCTCCTATACATCCAAGTCGGCAACGAGCTTTGCGTTGTCCTCGATAAATTTGCGGCGAAGCTCGGGCATATCACCCATAAGGATTGTGAAAATCTCGTCAAGCTCCACCTCGTCCTCCATATTAACCTGCAAAAGGGTGCGTGTTTCGGGGCTCATAGTGGTGTTCCACAGCTGATCGGCGTTCATTTCGCCAAGACCCTTGTAGCGCTGAATTTCATATCCCTTTCTGCCCATCTCGTCCAAGGTGGCGTTAAGCTCCTCGTCCGAATAGCAGTACGTTTCTTTATGGTTTTTGCTGACCTTATAAAGGGGCGGCTGTGCGATATAAACGTGGCCGTTTTCGATCAGCTTACGCATATAGCGGAAGAAGAATGTAAGCAGCAAAATTCTGATGTGACTGCCGTCAACGTCCGCATCGGTCATGATTATGATTTTGCCATAGCGGAGCTTGCTTTCGTCGTACTCCTCGCCTACGCCGCAACCGAATGCGGTAATCATATTTTTGATTTCCTCGTTTTCCAAAACCTTGTTGAGTCGGGTTTTTTCTACGTTGAGAATTTTACCTCTAAGCGGCAAAATTGCTTGGAATCTGCGGTCACGTCCCATCTTAGCCGTGCCGCCTGCCGAGTCACCCTCTACGATGTAAATTTCGCAGTGCGAAGCGTCCTTGTCCGTGCAGTCCGCAAGCTTGCCGGGTAGCGACGTGGACTCAAAAACGCCCTTACGGCGAGTCAGTTCTCGTGCATTACGTGCCGCATCTCTTGCTCGCTGAGCCGTTACGCACTTGGCAATAAGCTCGCGCGCCTCTCTCGGATTTTCCTCGAGGTAAGTTCCCAATCCGTCCGCGAGCGCCTTTGCAACGTGTCCGCGCATTTCGGCGTTGCCAAGCTTGGTTTTGGTCTGACCCTCAAACTGCGGCTCGGGAAGCTTAACGCTGATAATTGCGGTAAGTCCCTCTCTTACGTCCTCGCCCGAAAGCTTTTCTTCCTCTTTAAGAATTTTGTGGCTGTGTGCGTAGTCGTTGATAATCTTGGTAAGCGCCGACTTGAAGCCGTCAACGTGCATACCGCCCTCTTCGTTGTTGATATTGTTGGCGTACGAATAAATAACCTCGCTGTAGCTATCGTTGTACTGCATAGCAATTTCTACGATGTTATCGCCGTACGTGCGCTCGATATAAAGCGTTTTGCTGAGCATCGCCGTCTTGGTCTTGTTGAGATACTCTACAAAGTCCAAAATACCGCCCGCAAAGTGATAGACCTCTTCCTTTTCCATGCCCTCGCGGCAGTCCTTAAGGTTGATGGTAATGCCCTTGTTGAGGAACGCCACCTCGCGAAGCCTTGTCCTAAGGTACTCAAAATTGAAGATTATGGTGTCAAAAATCTCGTCGTCGGGATAGAAGGTCACCTTGGTGCCCGTCTTGTCCGTGTCGCCCTTTACCGCAAGGCGACGCTGAGGAATACCGCGGTTGTACGTTTGGGCGTGAATCTTGCCCTTTTGATAAACCTCGACCTCAAGCCATTCGCTAAGCGCGTTTACTACCGAAAGTCCCACGCCGTGCAAGCCGCCGCTCACCTTGTAGCCGCCACCGCCAAACTTTCCGCCCGCGTGCAGCTTGGTAAGAACAAGCTCTACCGCCGAAACGCCCTCCTTTTCGTGAATGTCCGTAGGAATACCTCTGCCGTTGTCCATAACGGTTACCGCGCCGTCACGGGTGATTTCCACCCAAATGGTGTCGCAGTGACCCGCAAGAGCCTCATCCACGCTGTTATCGACAAGCTCGATAATAAGGTGGTGAAGTCCCTTTTCGTCCGTAGTGCCGATGTACATGCCGGGACGCTTACGAACAGGCTCAAGTCCTTCGAGAATTTGAATTTTACTCGAATCGTAATTTTCTTCAACTTTGATAGACATAAAATTCTCCTTATAACCACGACTGCGCCTTGGCAAAAAAGCCTCTTTGGGCATACGTGATTTTAGCCAAAATCATTATACCACAACAGCCAAAAAATAACAAGCATTTTACCTCGGTTTTGCCAAAATAAAAAACGGCATTTGCATTATAACGCCGCCATTTAGCCCTAAAACCGACATAGCCGTGATTATAGTAGCCTTCTGCCGCCTATGTCTATCGTTGGCTACAACCACCCTACTACAAGCAAAGCAATCAAAGCTTGTCTTGGGCGGAAGCGCAGCTTCTTTTTGGGCGCGATTAGTTTATTACGCCAAACAACCCAATTCCGCGCTGCAACAAGCGAAGCTTGGTCTTGGACGCGGCGAGCATTATACGCCAAGCAATCCTATCTTGCGCACTAAAATCACTTGGCAAAAAACGTGCTTACAAGTATTTACCCATAAGCACGCTTTGCTGATTATTTATAAAACCGTTCTTCCCTTAGCCGACCTATATATACATTATAAACTGTAGCCACTCGGCATGATCTTCCTCTCCGATTGAAATAAAGTGGTTATAGTACGCATAGTAACTGTATTCGTCAAAAACAACAAACGAAACATTATTGCTATTATAGAAAGCTCCCGCCGCTATAAGCGTTATATCCTCATCCGGTGTTCTTAAAACGGCTACAACACAAAGATCTTCGCAATTTGCAAACGCATGACTATCTATCGCCATTAAACTGATTGGCAAAATTATGTCCTCTAATCCCGTATTTGCAAACGCATAGGCTTCTATTGTAGTCAAGCCTGTTGCCAATTCAGCCCAAGTCAATCCAGTGCAATTTCTAAATGCATATGCGCCTATCGTCTTTACCGTTGAGGGAATTATAACAGAAGTTATTTCTGTACACCCATCAAAACCATGGTCAGCAATTTTTGTTACCTTTGAATTACCATAATAAGCAGGAATTATTATCTCACCCGTTAATACTATCGATTGAAATCTACTTACTGCATAAGTACCATCCGCTTGGGCCGTAAAACTTAGTCCGCCCGAAGCCAATTGGACAAGCTCTCCCAACCCTTGTTCGCTGAACAAATCAAAATATTCATCATATACCGAAATATCATCTGGCACTATAATTTTAGCTAGCTTAGGACAGTTTGCAAAAACCGAAATACCTAACGTTATTATATTTTCTGGCAAATAAACAGTAGTTAATGCAGCACAACCATTAAAAGCATTGTCTTCTATATTAGTTACACTACTCGGAATAGATATGCTAGACAAGCTATTACAACAACTAAAGGCTGCTGCACCTATACGACTAACACTATTAGGTATCGTAACCGACGTAATTTTGTCCCAGTTTTCAAATGCGTTGTCTTCTATTTGCGTAACCGCTATACCGTTGAATGTTGTGGGAATTACCAGCTCATCCTCAATTGCAATATCACCTTTAGATACTCCATATGTTCCATCACTCAAAAGTGTATACGTCAAGGTAGGTATGTCATAGCTAATAATATCAGCAAGAAGCGGCAAGCTATTTTTGTAAGCTCTTGCACTTTGCTTATATGGAACCTTTATTTCCTCTAAATTATCGCAAGAACCAAAAGCCCCTATTCCTATAGCTGTAATCGACTGAACGGACTCTATTTCGGCTCTTTCAAATCGAACGAAGGTTAAGCTTACACAAGAGTAAAATGCCAAATAGTCAATTTCTTCTACACTTTCAGGTATTATAATCTCTTCCAATCCACTGCCATAAAATGCTTCACTACCGATGTTGCTTAAAGTAGCATTTTGGGCGAATGTTACAACCTGTAAATTTTCGCAATATTTAAATGTATTATATTCTATTTCGGATACACCATGCGGAATATAAATTGAGGTTATTGCTGAACGTAAAAAAGCATATGCTCCAATGCTCGTCAACGAACTATTTTGATTTATACTTATCGTTGATAAAGATGCACAATCTTGGAATGCACTTACCCCTATCGTAGACACAGAATTCGGGATTACTACGCTTGTCAATCCACTATCCGCGAAAGCATATCTCTTAATCTTTTGTAATTGACTACTTAGATTTACCGTTGATAATTGGCTACATCCATAAAAAGCCCATTCTCCAATTTCTGTAACGCTTGATGGGATAGCTATAGCGACTAAAGCTGTATTCCTAAAAGACCAATCTCCAATTGTCGTTATTCCCAACGGCAAGGTTACACTTTGTAAGGCAGTGCAGTCTTCAAATACCCTATCCCTAATACTCTCAACATTATTAGGAACGATAAAGCTTTGTAATCCGCTTTCGCAAAAAGCGTCTTCTCCTATAATTGTCAAATCAGAGGTTGGTTCAATCACAAACTGAGTTAAGTCAGTACACCCACTAAATGCACTGCTCCCAATGCTTGTAACAGTGCTTGGTATAGCAATATTGTTTGCGCTTGACAAATATATATCAGACAAATCAACACAATCTGCAAAAGCAAGACTACCTATGGATTGCAACTGACTGTCCCCTTCAAAACAAACCTCCTCTAAGTTTTCACAATTATAGAACACATAATCGCCTATATTGATTATGCTTTCGGGCACATACACTTTGGTTATACCTTGCTGGTTTTTAAAAACAGAATTATCTATCCCAGTCACCTCATAATAATTATCGCCAATTTCTATTTGATAAGGAATATTAAGAGTTCCGTTTATGTTAATTATTTCTTCCGCAAAGCTCGGTCTAATACCTGTTATTATAGCTTCATTGTTTTCAACTCTTGCCGTCAAAAAATCATGATTAGTCATAACATAATAAAGCGACTTAAGGGCATTCAATCTATTTACATACTTAAATGAGCCGTTCGCCACAATTCTTACAGTATCCGCGCCTTCAAACAAAGCCTCTTTTAACTGCTGTGCGGTCAATGAGGAATCATAAGACAATAATAATGATGCTACTCCAGTCACAAAGGGCGCGGCCATTGAAGTGCCCGACGCTACAGCATAACCTGGCGCCACCTGTGTATAACCGTTTCTATTTTCAACATAAAAATTCACAGGGAAGGTGCTTAATATATTTTGTCCGGGGGCATAAATATCTACTGTTTCTTCGCCATAATTTGACGATATGGCACGATTGTCATCAATTTCAGAATTACCTACAACTATAATGTTGTTCAATGGGTTGCCGCACCTCACTGATCCATAGTAAGAAGGATATTGTACCACGCTATCTAAATCTACCCCCTCATTTCCTGCCGCACACACAATTAAACCAGGATAATTACTTATAGCATCGCGCAAGCCTTCAACCTCTCCCAAAAATCGACTACTTAAATTTAATATATTTATTCTTTTGCTAGTATTCCATGTACTCGTTGCATAATTTATTGCTCGAACACAAGAAGCAGCATCTACATCTGTTCCTAGATTATTTAAAACTTGTAAAGTAACCAATTCGGCATTGCTGTTTACTCCCGAAACAGAATACGGAACTCCGTTTACATTAAAATAACCATTTGCCCCAACAATACCGGCTACATGGGTGCCATGTCCACTGTTATCTAATCTTAAAACTGGCGAACTTAGATCATTCAAAAAATCATTGCCTGATGATACACCTAATGCCGGATGACCTATTGCATTGTACGGCTCGTAATAGCCGCCTATGCCGGTATCTATTATACCAACATTCACAGTATAATTCTGTTCCAATAAATTCCATGCTTGTGGCGCTTGGATTTTATACAAACCCCACTGCTCATAAGCATCATAAATATCCTCAGTGCTATTTTGAACATTTGTCACATCTGCAAGACGGTTTGGTCCAGCATATTTAATACCATCTATTTGCTCAAGCGTTTTAATCGATTGTATTACAATCTCTTTGTCGTCCTGAGGTAACTTTAACAAAAGCGTTTGACGAAAATTATTTTCATTAACAATACTTGCGGCACTTACGTCTATACGACTTAAATCTTCTATCCCTTGTATATTAACACCTTCAAAAAATTCTTTACTATGTACCTTATTTATTTCGCTTATACTCTTATCTAGCACAACCATTACGCTGCTTCCATCAAAATTATCTTCTATGGATACATCGCTGTAAATTTTATCCTCATAAATTTTTACGTTGCTTTGCAGTGCAAAAACATTTACTTTTAATCCTGCCACACTTATAATTATTGCTAGGAATAAAACTATTAAGAAATTATTTAATTTGTTATTCATATTACCCCCTCCCTTTCCGTATTTATATCAAAGCATTAATTTATACAATTTATCATTTTTTATTTTAATTGTTTAACTAATAAAAGTATAAAAAGAAAAATCACTATCTTTTATGAAACTCCATTTATATAGTTAAAATTCAAACTTTTATCTCATGATTACTTCTTCCATACAGTAGGCGACCAAAATACATAATGCCAGTAATTACCTTCATTACTTGGTTTTCTCTTGCTGTAAGTATAAATTTGAGTATTCTCCGAAAAGATTGGTTGATCAACGAGAGATCCCCAAATATTACTATTTATCGTAGTTTCAAGGTACACATTTGCCCATTCATCTTCATTGCCTTCATAATACACCTTTGTCAAATTGTCGCAATAAGCAAATGCATATGTACCAATTTTCTCTATGTTTTTGGGTATTAAAACATCGTCTAAGCTGTGGCAGTTCTCAAAAGTGTAGGCGCCGATTTCCGTTATACCACTTCCAAGCTGTACTTTTTTTAGATTTTTGCATCTTGCATACGCCCCACTTTCTAAGATTTCTACGCTATCGGGTATTTTTATCTCCTCAATGCCTGTTCCTTGAAAAGCAGTAGCTTCGATTATTCTAACGTTTTTTCCTATCTTTACCTTCTTTAGATTTTCGCAGCTATCAAATGCCGAGCTCCCTATAATCTCTACGCTGTTAGGAATTTTTACCTCCTCAATGGTTGACAAATAAAACGCCATGCGTTCAATTGCAGTAACGTTTTTCCCTATCTTTATCTTATTAATATTTCTGCTTCCGTAAAAAGCATAACTTTTTATCGTTTTTACACTTTTAGGCATCCTAAATTTCTTATCCTCTTTGTTCTTAGGATACAAAATAAGCTCTGTTCCGTCCTTTGAATACAACACACCGTTCTTTGACATATAGGTTTGATTATCATTGCTTACATTTATTTCCTCAATTTGTTCATTATAAACAAACGGGGGAATATCAACGATATCGATCAAGCCGCTTCCTATGTTTATCCTTTCTACATTTAATTTAGTAAAAGCGAGACTTCCTATTCTTGTAATACTATCAGCTATCGTTATTGTTCTTATTGACAACAACGCGCTATTTTTTGTCTCTTCTTCCACCACTTCCGGGGTTAACGCAAAACTGTCAATCTCCTTCACGGGCAGTCCCTTATACTCCTCGGGGATTACCAAATGCGTGCCTACGTAGTCGCCGATTCCGGCTACCGAGTAATACGTCCCGTCCTCGGACAGCTTATATTCAAGTAAGCTTGGGTCGCCGTCACCCTCGCCCCAATCGGTATTGTCGCAAGACGACACTATCATTACCGAGCACGCTACTATAATCATTAGCCCTATCAAGGTCAATATCTTTTTCATAACTTACCTCCTCTATATTTTATTACTAATTAATGTATATTTTACCATACATTTATCACATTGTCAATAGTGTTTTTTAAAATTTGTAAACTTGTCACGCTGTGCCAACCTTACCCTACTGCCTGCTTTTAAAGGCGGCAAACATTATTCAAGCCCTATTACCTTATTAACAACACAAAACGGTGTCTATCAAAAATAGACACCGTTTTTTATATACGTATGTTTGTTTTTTTGCTCGCTTAATCAACCAGCTTTTTAAGCGCATTCATATTTGCCTCGATAAAGCTAAGTGCTGTGGGCGCAGGGATAGCGTACTTCATGCCGTTTGCACAGCTACCGTCCTCCATAAGGCGCTGAGCAACGATAACGCCGATAACCTCGCCGTCCGCATTGAATATCGGGCCGCCCGAATTGCCGCCGTTTATTTGGCAGTCGGTCATCATAAGCGTTTGTCCGTTTACATCACGGCTCTTGTCGCTGACGATACCTGCTGTAATACACGTTCCGTCACCGAGCGAGTTGCCTATTACAAAAACCTTTTGACCCGTGCGAACCTTTTTGAAGTCGCCAAACTTAAGCACCTTGGCGTTGCGGCCAACCTTTTTGAGCACGATAAGCGCAAGGTCGTGCTTTACGTCCGCACTAATAAGCGCGGCACCAACCTTTTCGCCTGCTACTCGTGCCACAATTTGCTTGCTGGGCTTGCCCTCGTCGGACAAAACGACGTGCGCATTGGTGATCGCAAGACCGCTACGGTCAATCAAAAAGCCCGAGCCGGACGCTCCTACCGTGCCAAAGTCACAGAAAAGCTCCAAAACGCCGTTTACATTGCTCTCGAAAACATCCGTTCCGTCCTCTGCCCTTGCAGGCGCAGTGGGCGCCGCCGACATAGCAGGTGCAGGAGCAGGACGCTCCATCTCAAATTCATGCGTACAATACGGGCAACGGTATTTGCCACCCTTACCAAGCGTGACTTCTTCGCCACAAGCAGGACACTTCATAAAACTCTCCTTGTCGTTGGTATATTCAACCTATACATTGTATCATATTTTTTTGCATTTGGCTACATTTTTTTTGCAAAAAATATTAATTTTTTTCTTCACGTTAAATGCCAAAGCTCTTGCTGTATCGAAAAAGATTCACACCTAAACAACTATTAAGTTAACTTATATACTTTTATCTTTTCCAAACGGTAGGCGTCCAAAAAACATTATGCCAGTAGTTGCCCTCGTCGCTTGGTCTATCTTTGGAATAACAGTATATCTGCGAAAAATCAGGGAATACGTCCTCATATATCATAACCACAGGAAGCACCGCCGTATCAAGCTTTACTTTATTCCACTCGTCTTGATTGCCCTCATAAAACACCTCGGTCAAATTACTTTGCGAAAATGCGCCTCCACGGATTGCCTTTATGCTTTTGGGAATGACAATCCTTTCTAATCTTTCACAACAAAAGAAAGTCATTGGAAGGATTTCGGTAAGTCCATTACCTATTTTTACCTCCCTAAGATTTTCGCAAGAATAAAATGCACCTGCCCCAAGAGCTTGTACGCTGTTGGGTATTTTTACCTTATTAATATCGGAAAAACGAAATGCGAATTCGCCAACGGTTGTTACGTTTTTGCCTATTTTGACATTTTTAAGATTAACCGTATCTTCAAAGGCATATTTCTCTATTGTCTTTACCTTGTTGGATATTCTAAACCTTGTGGCTTTTTTTTGTGAGGGATATTTTATTAACACCGCACCGCTTTTGGAATACAAAACGCCTTTCTTTGACATAAAGGTTTGGTTGTCCTTACATACGTTTATATTCTTAAGATTATCCACACTCTCAAAAGACGCCTCGCTGATATGCCCCAAGCCGCAACCTATATTTATTTGTTCAATATTTGAGAGGTAAAACGCATTATATCCTATGCTCGTCACGCTATCTGCTACAGTTACTGCCTTTAGCATTGATAACGGCGAATCCTCTGATTCCTCATTTTCTTCATCAAAATAATAACGGAACGCATAACTGCCAATTTCTTTTACGGGCAAGCCATTGTGCTCCTCGGGGATAACCAAATGTGTGCCTACGTATTCACCTATTCCCGCTACCGAGTAATACGTTCCGTCCTCGGACAGCTCAAATTCAAGCAAGCTGGGGTCGCCGTCACCCTCGTCCCAATCGGTATTTTCGCACGCGATCATAGCCATAACCGAGCAAGCTACTATTATCATAAGCCCTATAAGGGTCAATATCTTTTTCATACCGCTATCTCCTATATTTATTACTTCTATATTTTAGCATACATTTATCACACTGTCAATGCGGTGCATTTGTAATTTTTGTAACCAACGCTTCTTTTTTGCCCCACGTGTTATCCCACGCGTAGGGCGTAGCCCGAAGTCGAACCCGTAGGGCGCCGTAGGCGAGATCTCGTGGGCAAGCAAAGCTTGGCTTTGGGCGCGATTAGGTTTTATTACGTAAAACATACCGATTCCGCGCTGCAACAAGCAAAGCTTGGCTTTGGGCGCGGCGAGCGCAGTCTGCTAAATATACTGTCATTGCGCTGCAACAAGCAAAGCTTGGCTTTGCTGAAAGGCTGTAGTTTTCTTAACTTATAATTTTGCACTTTGCATTTTGCATTTTGCATTTTGCATTTTGCATTTATTAAAGGCACAGCCTAATATTTCTCCGCAGCGTACAAAAAAATCGGCATGACACCCCTTTGCGAGCATCACGCCGATAATTTTTTTATAAGCTTTGTCGCCTAAATAAGATCTAACTTAGAGAGTCTTATTTAATGATCTTAGCGATAACGCCGGAGCCTACGGTACGGCCGCCTTCACGGATAGCGAAGCGGAGACCCTGCTCAGCAGCGATGGGGTTGATAAGGGTAACGGTCATGGAGATGTTGTCTCCGGGCATTACCATTTCTACGCCCTCAGGAAGCTTGATGGTACCGGTAACGTCGGTTGTTCTGAAATAGAACTGCGGACGGTAGCCATCGAAGAACGGAGTATGACGGCCGCCTTCTTCCTTCTTCAATACGTAAACCTCTGCGGTGAACTCGGTGTGCGGGGTGATGGTGCCCGGCTTTGCAATAACCTGTCCACGCTCGATTTCCTTACGGTCTACACCACGAAGAAGAATACCTGCGTTGTCACCTGCCTGAGCGAAGTCAAGGGACTTACGGAACATTTCTACGCCGGTAACAACCGAGGTCTTGGTAGCCCTGATACCAACGATTTCAACGGGATCCTGAACTTTTACTACACCACGCTCTACACGGCCGGTAGCAACGGTACCACGACCGGTGATGGTGAATACGTCCTCGACAGGCATAAGGAAGGGCTTGTCGGTGTCGCGCTCGGGAGCGGGGATATAGGAGTCAACTGCGTCCATAAGCTCGAAGATGCACTTGCAAGCGTCGCTGTCTGCATTGCCTGCCTGAGCTGCCTCGAGAGCCTGGAATGCCGAGCCCTTAATAATCGGGGTGTCATCTCCGGGGAAGCCGTACTCGCTAAGAAGGTCACGGATTTCCATTTCTACAAGGTCAAGGATTTCCGGATCGTCAACGAGGTCGGTCTTGTTCATGAATACTACAATCTTGGGAACGCCTACCTGACGAGCAAGAAGAATGTGCTCGCGGGTCTGGGGCATTGCACCGTCGGTAGCAGCAACTACGAGGATAGCGCCGTCCATCTGAGCAGCACCGGTAATCATGTTCTTAACGTAGTCAGCGTGGCCCGGGCAGTCAACGTGAGCATAGTGACGGGTTTCGGTCTGATACTCAACGTGCGAGGTGTTAATCGTGATACCTCTTGCCTTCTCTTCGGGTGCCTTATCGATTTCGTCATAACGCATCTTTTCTGCAAAACCCTTTGCAGCAAGCGTCATAGTGATAGCTGCGGTCAACGTGGTCTTACCGTGGTCAACGTGTCCAACGGTACCTACGTTTACGTGCGGCTTCGAACGGTCAAATTTAGCCTTTGCCATATTATTATTTCCTCCAAAAAATTTCTTAATTTAAATTTGTAATTTTATTATACAATGTTTTTCGTTTTTTTACAAACGTTTTTAGCCACTATTTTGGCAAAATTTAGTCTTTCTTACCTCTTTCGCCCATAATTTTCTCTGCAATGCTGCGGGGAACCTCTGCATAGTGGTCGAAAGTCATAGTGTAGTTACCTCTACCCTGAGTGCGGCTTCTGAGGTCAGTAGCATAACCGAACATTTCCGACAAGGGTATCTCGGAATGGATCATCTTGCTGCCGTTTACGTCGTCGGTGCCCATAAGCTGACCGCGGCGGGACGAGATGTTGCCCTGAACTGCGCCGAGATAATCCTCGGGAAGGCTGATATCTACCTTCATGATAGGCTCCAAAATTACGGGGCGAGCCTTCTTCATACCGTCCTTGAATGCCATAGAGCCGGCAATCGAGAACGCCATTTCGGACGAGTCAACCTCGTGGTAGCTACCGTCGTAAACGGTTACCTTGAAGTCTACGCACTCGTAGCCTGCAAGCACACCGCTAAGGCGAGCTTCCTTGATACCCTTATCGATAGCGGGGATGTACTCCTTGGGAATAGAACCGCCAACGGTCTTATCCTCGAATACGTATCCACTACCCGGCTCAAGCGGCTCCATAGTGATTTTACAATGTCCGTACTGACCCTTACCACCCGACTGACGAGCGTATTTACCCTCGGCGTTAACGGTGTCACGAATGGTCTCACGGTATGCAACCTGCGGCTTACCGATGTTAGCGTCAACCTTGAACTCGCGCTTCATACGGTCAACGATAATGTCAAGGTGAAGCTCACCCATACCTGCGATAATGGTCTGACCGGTCTCGTGATCGGTGTAGGTCTTAAAGGTCGGATCTTCTTCGGCAAGCTTAACGAGTGCCATGGTCATCTTTTCCTGATCGTTCTTGGTCTTAGGCTCGATAGCAACGCTAATAACCGGATCGGGGAATTCCATGCTCTCAAGGATTACCGGGTTGGACTCGTCGCAAAGCGTGTCACCGGTGGTGGTGTCCTTAAGTCCAACGAACGCGCAAATGTCACCTGCGTAAATCTTGTCGATTTCGCTACGGTTGTTTGCGTGCATCATAAGGATACGGCTGATTCTTTCCTTCTTGCCCTTGGTCGAGTTGAGAACGTACGAGCCGGACTCAAGCGTACCGCTGTAGCAACGGAAGAATGCAAGCTTACCAACGAACGGGTCTGCCATGATCTTGAATGCAAGACCTGCAAACGGTGCGCTGTCGCTGGCTTCACGCTCTACCACGGTTTCACCATCGGGAAGAGTACCCTTAATAGCGGGAATGTCAAGCGGGGACGGCATGTAGTCAACGATTGCGTCAAGGAGCTTTTGTACGCCCTTGTTCTTGAACGACGATCCGCAAACTACTACGTTGATTTTCATCTCGATAGTAAGCTTTCTAAGACCCTTCTTAATTTCCTCTACGGTGAAATCCGCACCCTCGTTTTCGAAATATCTTTCCATAAGAGCGTCGTCGCTTTCCGCAACAGCCTCGAGAAGCTTCGCTCTGTATTCCTGTGCCTGCTCCATATACTCGGCGGGAATGTCGATAACCTCCATCTGCTTACCGAGGTCGTCCTTATAAACGGTTGCATTCATAAGCACGAGGTCGATAACGCCTTGGAAGGTCTCTGCCTTACCGATGGGAAGCTGAATAGCTACCGGGTTTGCGCCGAGTCTGCTCTTCATCATATCGATTACGTTGAAGAAGTTTGCGCCGTCACGGTCCATCTTGTTTACGTACGCCATTCTCGGAACCATATACTTGTCAGCCTGACGCCATACGGTCTCGGACTGGGGCTGAACGCCGCCGCGTGCGCAGAATACTGCAACCGCTCCGTCAAGAACCTTAAGCGAACGCTCAACCTCTACGGTGAAGTCTACGTGACCCGGGGTGTCGATGATGTTGATTCTCTTAAACGGATCCTTGCTGCCCTCGCTGCGGTCAACTCTCCACTGAGTGGTGGTAGCAGCCGAGGTAATGGTAATACCACGCTCCTGCTCCTGTGCCATCCAGTCCATGGTTGCAGCGCCCTCGTGAACCTCACCAATCTTGTGGCTCTTGCCGGTATAGTAAAGAATACGCTCGGTGGTAGTGGTTTTACCGGCGTCGATGTGCGCCATAATACCGATGTTTCTTGTGTTTTCCAAACTAAATTGTCTGTCTGCCATAAATTTACCTCTATATTACCAACGGTAATGAGCGAAAGCCTTATTTGCTTCTGCCATTCTGTGCATTTCTTCCTTGCGCTTGATAGCCGCGCCGGTGTTGTTGTACGCGTCCATAATCTCGCCTGCAAGGCGCTCTTTCATAGTTTTTTCGCTGCGCTTACGAGCAAAGAAAACAATCCATCTGATACCGAGGGTCTGTCTGCGCTCCGGTCTGATTTCGATGGGAACCTGGTATGTGCTACCGCCCACTCTGCGCGCCTTAACCTCAAGCACGGGCATTACGTTGTCCATAGCCTGATTGAAAATATCCATCGGCTCGGCATTAAGCTTTCCTTTAACGATTTCGAAAGCGTCATAAACGATTCCCTGAGCCGTACCCTTCTTGCCGTCCTGCATTACTTGGTTGGTGAGCTTGGTAATAACCTTGCTGCCATAAATGGGATCGGGCAATACGCTACGCTTGGGAACTCCGCTTCTTCTTGGCATAATCCTTTATCCTCCTAAATTATTGTTTGGGCTTGACTTACGCGGCAGCCCTCCGCCATGCATTACGATGCTAAATATTATTTAGCGCGCTTTGCACCGTACTTCGAGCGAGCTTGCTTACGCTTTGCAACGCCTGCTGTATCAAGCGTGCCGCGAATGATGTGATATCTCACACCGGGCAAATCCTTCACTCTGCCACCACGAATAAGCACGACACTGTGTTCCTGCAAATTGTGTCCGATTCCCGGAATATAAACAGTACCTTCCATCTTGTTTACAAGCCTTACTCTTGCGATCTTACGCATAGCGGAGTTCGGCTTCTTGGGGGTGGTTGTTGTTACCGAAAGGCAAACACCACGCTTTTGGGGGTTTTGCTCAAGTATAGGGCTAAGCGACTTATACTTTACCTTTTCCCTTCCCTTGCGGATTAACTGGTTAATCGTTGGCATTATTACTCTACCTCCTTGTTTAGATAGCATTGCCTCTTTTGGCATCTCGCCATAGGAGAACAAAACTGTGCCGCTATTTGGCACGATAGCAATTTTACTACATACGTCAACCCCTTGTCAAACGTTTTTACGGCAATTTTATATTTTTTTCAAGCAAAGCTTGGTCTTGGGCGCAGGCAAAGCCTGTTTTTGGGCGCAAATTACTTGGTACGCTAAATAAACCTTTCTTGCGCAGAAACAAATCATATCGTCATTGCGAGGGCGTAAGCCCGTGGCAATCTCATACCAAACGAGATTGCTTTGCTTGCGCGTGGGGGATGACAGTGGGAGCGCCGTTGCCCACCGTTCACCCTTCCCCCTTGGGGAAGGTGGCACGAGCATTGCGAGTGACGAATGAGGTAAGCAAAGCCTGTTTTTGGGCGCGGCGAGCGTGAGTAAGCTAAATATTCTATCCTTGTGTAAAGGGAGCTTACGCACAGCTGACTATGGACTTTTTTAACACACTCTGCCACCCCTGCATAGTATGTAGTATAATACACCCTAAGGAGGAATTGTATGAAGAACTATTACGACTACGGCTGCGGCAAGGGCGAATACGGCAAGAGCGAGAGCGCTTTTGAAGCAAAGAACCGTCACGGCTACGACGAGTGGTCCGAAAGGGATCATCACGAGGAGCGCAGAGATTGCCATTGCGCTAAGGTTTACACCATGAACAAGCACGACGACTGCGAGAGGGACTACGACCGCGAGGATAAGTGCGAGTGCAGAAGGCACGACCGTGAATACGAGGATAAATGCGAGTGTAAGCACGACCGCGAGGACAAAAAGCATTACCACGAGTGCGAGAAAAACGAACACGAGTGCGAAAAGCACGGCCGTAACAATCGCGATGACAAGTGCGAAAAGCACGATAACGAGTGCGAATGCTTTTTCATTAAGGTTTGCGTTCCGCCCTTTCCCTTCAGATGCAAAAAGTAGCAATTAGCCGTCGCTGATAGCAGTAAAAAACGGACGTATATTTTGTACGTCCGTTTTTGTTGCTGTCTTTACATAAACCGTGCAAACGTATTGCCGTTTTGCTACATTGTGGATTTGTAGTTGTCGATGTTTTGGTCGGTGTTGTAGGTGGGGTCGCCGGGGTGAATTCCGCACAAGCCCTGCACTGCGTGGTATGCCTCGGCGTGGAGCTTGTCGATAGCCTCGTTTTGCGGCAGCGTCTTATCGGGATAAAGCGGCTGACCGACAGTAAGGGTAACAAGCGGCTTTTTGCTTATCAGCTTACGCAAGCCCTTAGGCGGTCTGAACGAAAACCCCATGGGAATATATAAAAAAAGCTTTTCAATTCCAAGTGGTTGGGAAAAACGCAGAACATATATAATTTTTGAAGGTGTGTCCTCCTGCATTGAATTGTACGTTAATGGTACTTATGTTGGCTTTAGCACAGGCTCGCATCTTCCGGCTGAATTTGAGCTTAC
>SVHR01000017.1 GCA_015055705.1 Clostridiales bacterium
CGACAGCGTTTCTCCGCAAGAGTTTTATGAATCCCTAAAGGTCGATCTTTACAGCGGTATGGTGTACGTGTTTACGCCTAAGGGCGACGTCGTGGCTTTGCCCGAGGGTTCGACCCCTATTGACTTTGCGTACGGTGTTCATACCGAGGTGGGCAACACCTGTATAGGCGCCAAGATCGACAACAAAGAGGTTCCTCTTGAAACAAAGCTTGCTACCGGTGATTATGTTGAAATTTTAACCTCGCCCAACTCTAAAGGTCCTAGCCGCGATTGGCTTAGAATTGTTCAGTCAACGCAGGCCAAAGCTAAGATAAAGGCTTTCTTCAAAAAGGAAATTAAAGACGAAAATATCAAGAAGGGCAAAAAAATGCTTGCCGATGCTGCTTCCGAATATGGATATGACCTCGATGAGCTTATGGACAAGAGGTGGGTAGAAGTAATTATGAAGCGCTATACCTTGTCCTCACTAGAGGATTTGTATGCATCCGTTGGCTACGGCGGCTACAAGGTAGAGCAGATTTTGCCCAAGCTTATTGATTTTTATCGCAAGGAAGAAAAGCTAAAAGCAGAAAATCAAGATAATGGTGGCGGAACAAGCGATATAATCGTAAATGGATACGACGACCAGATAATTCGTATGGCGAGATGCTGCAATCCTGTTCCCGGCGACGAAATTGTGGGATATATTTCGCACGGTAAGGGCATAGCAATTCACCGCAAAGGTTGTAATAACATTAGACATATCGATCAAGATATGTTGCTTGAAGCTCATTGGCGCGGGCATACGTCCTCTCAGTTTGTTATTGCGTTGCAGATAGAAACGCAAAATACTGCGGGCTTGCTTGCCGAAATAACCAAATACGTATCCGACTTTAAGCTTTCTATAGTTCATCTTAATGCGAGGGTTGACAAGCGCAATCATGGAATTATAAATATTTCGATAAGCGCAAATAACATGGAGGAAATCGAAAGTCTTAAAGAAAAAATTGCTTCAATCAAGGACGTTGACAGGGTTTATAGATACTGATGATAAAAATAGAAAAATTAGTTTTAGGCGATTTATATACAAACGTATATTTGCTTGTTTGTGATAGCGGTATTTTGGTCGTTGATCCGGCTGCAGAGCCAAACAAAATCATTGCTGTCGCGCAAGAAATAGGCAAGCCCATAACACACGTTTTGCTTACGCACGGACATTTTGATCATTGTAACGCCGCCGCATCATTGCAAAAGCAAGGGGCAAAGGTTTTGATGTCTAAAACGGATTACGAAATGATACAAAATGGCTTCGACCTTGCAAAATACGCAGGATTTACTTTTAATGACTTTGTTCCCGACGAGTTTGTGAGCGAGGGAGAGTGCGAAATTGCAGGACAGAGCTTAAAAATTTTGGATACTCCAGGGCATACGGCAGGAAGCGTTACTTACGTTTTTGGTAATGATGTTTTTTGCGGCGATACCTTGTTTTTTATGGGAGTGGGCAGGACTGATTTGCCTACGGGTGACGGTCGCAAACTGTGCCAGTCGATACAAAAGCTGTATAAGCTTACAAGCGGTGCTGTTCATCCCGGACATGGAAAGTCAACGAACATAGAATTCGAAAAGGAAAATAATCCTTATGTTAAAGCTTAATAGCGATTATGCAATAGAAAACGAGCTTATCGAGATATGTGGGTTATTTTTTGATCTCGAAACAACTAATGCTGTTGTAGAGTGTGCGTTTTTAGAATGTGCTCCGTATATCATGGTTGACGGTCGTTTTTATTGCATAAATTTGTCGGTGAATATAAGGGAAAAGAAATTTTCAAGACTTTGTAAGACGGAGCTTTACAAGGTCTTGTCTGCGTATACGGGCAAAAAATTCCCGTGGGGTGCGCTGACGGGAGTAAGACCAACTAAGCTTGGTTACGAAATTGCGGCGGCAGGTGGTGATATTGTCGAGGGGCTTATGGCATATGAGGTGGATAAGCAAAAAGCCGAGACGATTAAGCGTATTATAGGTAATCAAATGGGACTAAAGCGTTCCGAAAAAAAGATAAGCCTATACGTCCACATACCGTTTTGCACATCAAGATGCAATTATTGTTCGTTTGTTTCGCTTCCCACAAAGGGGAACGAAGCGCTCATGGCAAGATATACCGACTTTCTTATTAAGGAAATTCAAAGCGGAGTGGAAACTCTTTGTGAAGGTGATTATCAAGTAGACTCCATATATATCGGCGGAGGTACACCAACGGCTCTTAGCGATGATCTTCTTGAGGCCGTTCTTGCTTCAATTCCGTATCGAGGCATAGAGTTTACGGTAGAAGCAGGTCGTCCCGACACGATTACAGCAAGTAAGTTAGATATAATGGAGCGACACGGCGTAACGAGAATAAGTATCAACCCGCAAAGCTTTGTGGATAAGACGCTTGGCGAAATTGGCAGAGCTCACACGGCTGACGACATAAAAAGGATTTACCGGCTTGCTAAGGGTAGATTTATTATAAATATGGACTTAATAGCAGGGCTATCAAGCGAGGATATGGATGATTTTTCATATACGATAGATGAGGTTGCCAAGTTAAAGCCCGAAAATATAACCGTGCATACATTGGCTCGCAAAAACGGCTCTATTATAAAAACCAAGGGAGTCAGCAATACGCATAATGTGTCGCAGATGGTGGACTTTGCTTATTCAAAATTGCTTGATATAGGGTATGAGCCGTATTATTTATATAGGCAGAAGAACATGCTGGACAACCTTGAAAATATCGGATATGCGCTTCCCGGGACGATGTGCGTAAATAACATTACTACGATGGAGGAATTTTATTCAGTTTTTGCGTGCGGTGCAGGTGCAATCAGCAAAAGAATTTTTGAGGGCAATAGGATAGAGCGTCACCCAAATCTAAGGGACGTTAGGCTTTATATCGAGCAATTTGACGAGAGATTAGCAAAAAAAGTAAAATTTTTTCTATAGACCTTGCAAATTATGTTTACAATGCTTTAATAATGTGTTATAATAACAAGGTAGTACCTTATTCTATAGGTTTTTGCGAGTTGTCAACGCAGTTACTTAAGTTTAGGGCGAATAAATTTTGGAGGACAAAAAAAATGGAAAAGATTACAAAGCAGGAAATTATCGCAAAGTTTGCAACGCACGAAGGTGACACCGGAAGCCCGGAAGTTCAGATTGCATTGCTTACTTACAGAATTAACCACCTTACCGAGCACCTCAAGGTGCATCATAAGGATCACCACTCCAGACGTGGTTTGCTTCAGATGGTAGGTACTCGTAGAAGCCTTTTGAACTATCTCAAGGATCTCGACATCGAAAGATATCGTACCATCTTGGCTCAGTTGGAAATCAGAAAATAAAGAATAGGGGGGCTGTAAGCGCCCCTATCTTTTTATGGCGAATTTCGCCGAGTGAATATTTTAGGAGACTTTTAGAAGAATGTACGAATCAAGAATTTTCAAAACCGAAATCGGTGGGCGTGAAGTTACTGTCGAAACCGGCAAATACGCTCAGCTGTCCAACGGCTCTTGCATCATTAGATGCGGTGACACCGTTGTTATGACCAACGTTACTATGGCTGCCGAGCCGCGTCCCGGCATGGATTTCTTCCCGCTTGGAGTTGACTTCGAGGAAAAAATGTATGCAGTAGGCAAAATCCCCGGCGGCTTCAAAAAGAGAGAAGGAAGAGCCAGCGACAAAGCAATTCTTACCTCACGCCTTATCGATAGACCTATTAGACCGCTTTTCCCTAAGGGAATGTTCAACGACGTGTCTGTTGTTGCAACTGCTCTTAGCGTTGACACCAATATTCCGCCTGAGGTTTGGGGAATGCTTGGCTCGTCTATCGCATTATCTATTTCGGATATTCCGTTCTATGGACCTACCGGCTCGGTTGTTGTAGGCTATGTAGAAGGCAAATATGTTATCAACCCGGATAGCGTTCAGCGTGCAATGAGCGAAATGCACGTTTATGTAAGCGGTACTGCCGATGCCATCATGATGGTAGAGGCGGGCGCAAACATGGTTAGCGAAGAGGTTATGCTTGGCGGTATCTTGTTTGCTCACGAGGAAATCAAAAAGCAGGTTGCTTTCATTAACGAAATTGTAAAGGAAGTTGGCAAACCAAAAAAGGAAATGAACCTTTATAAGATTCCCGAGGAAATTAATGCAGAAGTTCGCGCTTATGCAGACGGTCTTCTTGACGAAGCGCTTCGTGAAACCGATAGACAAGCTCGTCAGGCAAAGCAGGACCAGGTTGATGAGAACGTTCTTGCTCATTTTGCGGAAATTTATCCTGAAAATTCGAGAGAAATCAAGGATGTGCTCTATAATATGACCAAGGAAAAGGTTAGAGCCAAAATTATTAACGAGGGATTCCGTCCCGACGGTAGAGCTCTTACCGAAATCCGCGATATTTGGACTGAGGTTGGTATTTTGCCCAGAGTTCACGGTAGTGCGGTATTTACTCGTGGACAGTCACAGGCTCTTACAACTTGCACGCTCGGTACAATTGCAGAGGTTCAAAAGCTTGATAATCTCGACGATGAAACCTTCAAGCGCTATATGCACCACTACAATTTCCCGCCGTACAGTGCAGGCGAAGCAAGACCCTTACGTGCACCCGGCAGACGCGAAATCGGACACGGCGCTCTTGCAGAACGCGCTCTCGAGCCGGTTATTCCGTCCGAGGATGAATTCCCGTATGCAATTCGTACTGTAAGCGAAATTCTCAGCTCCAACGGTTCGACCTCGCAGGCAAGTGTTTGCGGCTCGACCATGGCTCTTATGGATGCAGGTGTTCCCATTAAGGCGCCCGTAGCAGGTATTGCAATGGGTCTTATCAAGGACGAGGCAAGCCAAAAGGTGGCGGTTCTTTCGGATATTCAGGGCCTTGAAGACTTCCTTGGCGATATGGACTTTAAGGTAGCCGGTACTTCCGAAGGTATTACTGCTATCCAGATGGATATCAAAATCAAGGGTATTGACGAGAGTATTTTGCGTACCGCACTTGAGCAGGCAAGAGTAGGCAGATTGCATATTTTAGGCAAGATGCTTGATACCATCCCGCAGCCGCGCGAGAGTCTTAGCAAATGGGCTCCCAAGATTATTTCCTTTGATATTGACCCCGACAAGATAGGTGAGGTTATCGGTAAGGGTGGTAAGACCATCAATAAGATTATCGAGGAAACCGGCGTTAAGCTTGATATCGAAGAAGACGGTAGAGTATTTATCGCAACCCCTGACGAGGCAATGGCAGAAAAGGCGAAGAAAATCGTTATGTCCATCGTTGAGGATGCAGAGGTTGGAATGGTATATGAAGGTCCCGTCGTTAAGATTTTGTCTAACGCAGAAGGCAAGGATTTTGGGGCAAGGGTGCAGCTCGCTCCCAACAAGGATGGTATGATTCATATCTCAAAGCTTAGCAAGGATCGTGTAGAAAACGTTACAGATGTTGTAAACGTAGGTGATACAGTAGTAGTTAAGGTTATTAAAATCAGCATGAAGGGCATTGACCTTAAGCTTGTTGAAAAGAAATAGCCTAATTATGTCTGACATAATATAGCTAATTTTGAAAAACCCTAAGAGTCTTATGGCAATTAGGGTTTTAATTAAAATACAGACAGTATAGTATTTTGGTGATTATTTTCTTGCGACTCGAATAAATATTATAGACTAATATTTATACGAGGTGTAGCGTGACCCAAAAGTCTATTACAAGCCTATTAAGTAATATTGTTATTTGTGCTGTAGTTGTAATTATTTTTGTTGTTTCTTTTTCTCCAAGTGAGATTGCCGTATCGTCAAACAACAGCCCGATAAGTAAGGGCGAATCGGATACTAAGGTTTCGCTTATGGTCAATGTCTATTGGGGAACGGAATACATTCCTCAAATGCTGGATATTTTTGATGCTTATAATGCTAAGACCACATTTTTTGTAGGTGGCATGTGGGCGGCAGAAAACGAGGAAATGCTCAAAGAAATTTATGCACGCGGTCATGAGATAGGCAATCATGGATACTATCATAAGGATCACAAGAAGATTGATTATAATCGTAATAAGCAGGAAATAGAAATTACTCACAAGGTTGTAAAGGAAATTTTGGGTGTTGATATGACATTGTTTGCGCCACCGTCAGGCTCGTATGGGGATACGACGTTGACCGTAGCAAGCGAGCTTGGATATAAAACGATTATGTGGACTCTGGACACGATAGATTGGCGTGACCAAGATAAGTCGGTTATTCTAAGTAGAGCTACGGAAAAAATTACCGGGGGAGCATTGGTGCTTATGCATCCGACAAAGGCAACGGTAGCTGCACTTGACGATATTTTGCAGGCAATCAACAAAAAAGGGCTTTCGGTTTCCACAGTAAGTGAAGTTATACAGCCTTTGCAGGTAAATATATAAAAGCAAGTAAATAAATAAAAATCGGATATACTATACCAAGGAGGATTTATGGCTGAAATTATTAAATATCCTAATGGACTTAGAGTTGTCGTAGAAAACAATCCGTTTGTTCGTTCGGTTGCCGCAAGCATTTGGGTAAGAACGGGTAGCGCAATGGAAGATAGCAGTAACAACGGAATTTCACATTTTTTAGAGCACGTGCTTTTTAAGGGTACAGATAAAATGTCTGCCTTTGATATTGCAAACGCCTTTGAGCGCAAGGGCGCTTCGGTAAATGCTTTTACCAGCAAGGAGCTTACTTGCTTTTATTTTAAATCTATTGATTCGGACGTAGATAGCTGTTTTGGTGTTTTGAGTGATATTTTCTTCAATTCTGCCTTTGCGCAAAAGGAGCTTGACAGCGAGCGAAACGTCGTAGTTGAGGAAATCAACATGGAAGACGATTCGCCGGAGGATATTTGCTACGATCTTTTGGCGAAGGCGCTATACGGTAATCATTCCTTCGGAATGACCGTTCTTGGCCCGCGCGAAAACGTTCTTGCCTTTAATAAGACGCATCTTGACGAGTATATCAAAAATCAGTATACAGCCGAAGGGATAGCAATCGTTTTCGTGGGTAATATCGATTCGCAACAAGCTGACAAAATTGTAAAAGAGCATTTTTTGCCGTTTGTCAGTGATAAGCCGCAAAAAAGCGTAGTGACAAAGCCTAATATAAGCGTAACCGCGCAGACGTTTATAAAGGATTTTAAGCAGTCTAACCTAATGTTTGCGTACCCCTCAATTTCTCTTTCAGATATTCGTACCGGCACGCAAGCCGTGCTTAATACTATTTTGGGTGGTTGTATGGGAAGCAGACTGTTCCAAAACATACGTGAAAAGAAGGGGCTTGCATATAGCGTGTATTCATCGCCAAGTCGAAACAGCAATAGCGGCTCGTTTAATATTGCGCTTAATATCAACTCTGTAAATACCCAAAAAGCGATAAACGGTGTTTTTGAAGAGATTGATTTGATACTCGATAAGGGCGTTACAGCCGATGAGCTTGAAATGGCAAAGGCACAGCTTAGAGCAAGTATTACTTTTGGACAAGAAAACATTCAAACCATTATGCTTTCACTTGGCAAAATGTTGCTTCTCGGCGGAAGGGTGTTCGATATAGACCAACGCCTTGAGCAAATAAATGCCGTTACGATAGAGGGTGTAAACGCTATTGCCAAGGAAACCTTTGAACAAAAGCCGGCTCTCGCATATGTTGGTTTGGATTCCGGCATTGATTTTAACAAGGTTTTGTCGAGATAAGATACAATAACTAAATAACTAAGGAGAAAAGGATGGATAAGCTTGAAGAAATTTTTAGTATGCAAAAGTCGCTTAACGAATATATTATCGAAAAGCGTAATCTTAACTTTACGAAGGAGCAATGGATTCAAAAGGGTAGTCTTGCTCTCATAGATGAAATCACCGAGCTTCTTAACGAGGTGAATTATAAGTGGTGGAAGAACCCTAAGCCTATTGACGATGCTGCGGTAAAAGAGGAAATTGTGGATATGTTACACTTCTTTGTGTCGATTTGCCTTTATGCCGGTATGTCAGCTGACGAGCTGTATAATATTTACATAAATAAAAATAAAGAGAATTTCGATAGACAAAACGGACTTTCAAAAAAAGAAGGGTATTCGATAAAAGATTGCAAATAATTTTTGAATAAAAAATTTTAACTAAAGCACTTGTAAAAAATGCAGGTGCTTTTTTTGTAATAAGGGGATTTTGCTTCTTGACAAAATAAAAAATGTTTTGTAGATATTGTACTGTCGTTGACAAGTAAATACACAATATGGTATAATATGTGGGTACAAAATTTAGAAGGATTAGTGAATATGGATAATAAGTTTTATATAAACAATCGCAAACAATTATTTAGTCTTTTGCCCGATAAATGTATCGCAGTTCTTTCCAGTGGCTATACGGTAAACCGTAGCGCGGACGAGGATTTTGATTTTTCTGCAAATAATAACTTTTTCTACCTTACGGGAATTTCGCAGGCTGACGTTCATATTATTTTGATTAAGGATGGAAACAATTTTAGCGAAAGATTGTATATAGAAGAATACGACGAGCATTATGCTAAGTGGATCGGTCACAAAATTACCAAGGAAGAAGCAAATGAGATTTGCGGAGTTAGCATAGACGATATTCGTTATATTACTCAGTACGAGGACGAGCTTAAGGAGTTTACTAAGAAATATAAGAAGGTATTCCTTGATCTCGAAAAGGGAAGAAATACCAATTACAATTCTTTCGGCTTGTCGCTTGCAGAGCAGCTTAAAGAAAATAATGAGATATGTGATGTTTATCCTCTTGTAATTAAGCTCCGTGCCGCAAAACATGAAGGTGAAATCGCACTTATTCAAGAGGCGATCGATGTTACTAAAATAGGCGTAGAGGAGCTTATGCGAAATGCAAAGCCGGGAATGTATGAATACCAGCTTGAGGCATACTATAACTTTGCAATCAAGCAAAACGGAAATAGGGCGTTTGCCTTTAAGACCATCGCAGCTTCGGGTATTAATGCAACTACCTTGCATTATTCTACTAACGATTCGTTAATGCAAGATGGTGATTTAATTTTGTTTGACCTTGGTGCGCGTGCAGGCGGTTATTGCGCAGATATTTCCAGAACTTTCCCTATAAACGGCAAGTTTAGCGATTTGCAAAAGACAATATACAATATTGTGCTGGATGCTAACAAAAAAATAATTGAGGTGGCAAAGGCGGGAATGTCGCTTGCTGACCTTCAGGCAATTTGCGTTGAATCGCTTACTGACGGTTGTATTAAGGCAGGACTTATAAAAGAAGCGGAGGAAATCAAAAAGTATTATTTCCATGGCGTTTCGCATTCGTTGGGACTCGATACGCATGATCCGATTACAAAGACAGAGCCTCTTCCCATTGGTGCTGTTATCACCGACGAGCCGGGACTTTATTTCCCGGAATACAATATTGGTATAAGAATCGAGGATGACCTTCTTCTTACCGAAAGCGGTGCGATAAACCTCTCGAAGGCTATAATAAAAGAGGTAGATGATATCGAAAGCTTTATGGCAAAAAAATAAAATTACAATTATTGCAAATTTAGCCATATTGTGATAAAGTGGGGTATAAATGTTATCTGACAATATTATTTCCGCAAAAAAGAATATAGAGCTTGCTGGCGGCAGTAACGTTACAATCGTTGCGGCTACGAAGACTGTTCCTGCCGAAATTATTGCTTCGCTCCCCGAGCTTGGAATAAAAATTGCAGGCGAGAATAGGGTGCAGGAGCTGCTGTCTAAATACGACAGTGTAAGTGGCGTAACCTGGCACTTTATCGGTAGACTTCAACGCAACAAGGTAAAATATATTGCGGATAAGGTTGCAATGATTCATTCGGTGGATAGCAAGCCGCTTGCTGACGAAATAAACAAGCAATGTGGCAAAATCGGTAAGATTATGCCGGTTTTGGTTGAGGTCAATATGGGCGAGGAAGCCAAAGGCGGAGTCATTATGGACGAGGCTTTTGAGCTGATTGACTACGTAAGCGAAATGCCTAATTTGCAGCTACGCGGCATAATGAGCGTTCTGCCTGTTGATGCACCCAAGAGCATGTATTTGGAGCTTTCGGATTTGTCCAAAAGAGTACGACAAAAATACTCGCAAGCCGACGTGCTTTCGATGGGTATGAGTGGGGATTATCAAACGGCTGTCGAGTGTGGCGCAAATATGGTTAGACTTGGAAGTTGCTTGTTTGGACAAAGAATATATAAATAAAGATACAAAGGTGGTTAAAGCTATGGATTTTAATCGTAGAGGACGGGATAAGCGCACTTTTAACAATGATAGTGAATACGAATTTTATGAGGATACTCACAATGAAAAAGGGGAATATATAGGTAAGTCGACAGGCTTTGGAAGCGTGGGCGACATTAGTATTTCTCAGCCCGAGCGTGATACTATAAAGTCTAACGAAAATGTTGCTCTGCCTATGGGTAATGGGAATCAACGTATTATAGTATATTATCCCAAAACGCCCGAGGATGTAATGGTTTTGATAAAACACCTTAAAATGAACAACCCAGCTGTTGTTAATCTTGATGAAATTGACGAAGAAACGGCACAACGTATACTCGATTTCTTGTCCGGAGCGGTATGTGCTTTGTCCGGCTCGGCACATAGAATTTCGGGTAATATGTTCTTGCTTTCGCCTAAAGGAGTGGAAATAACGATACCTTATGAGCAAAAATAATTTTTGGAGCAAATTACTATCTTGCCTAAAAGGGATTATAATGGAGGCTGCTATAATAGTAGGCGGTCTCTTTTTGGATTTACTTAGCAAGGGAATAGTGGAAAATACTATGGAGTATGGACAAACTGTTACGGTTATACCAAAGTTACTAAACTTCTCCTACACGATAAATAAGCGAGCCGCATTCGGCTCCGATTTTGGACTTAGTAATCTGGTTGGGCAATCCGGAACGATGGTGTTCTTTATTATTTTTACACTTATTGCGGTCGGCTTCTTTGGATATATGTTATTTAAGCAACCCAAAAAAGGACTATTGTACCGCATATCACTTGCGCTTGTAATTGCGGGTGCGCTGGGCAATCTTTACGATAGGGCATTTTTAGGCGGTGTGCGAGATTTTATTCAAATAGAATATCTTGGAATGACCATTTTTGGCTCCAAAACCTTTGCTATTTTTAATATCGCAGATGCATGCGTTGTTGTGGGCGCTATTATGCTTATTGTGTTCCTAATCTTTTTTGACGATACCTTCAAGGAGAAAAAAAGCAAAGAAGAAGTTGAAAATGTAAATGAACAAAGCGAGCAAGCGCTTAATGAAAATGCAGATGATATGTATAAACAAAATGATACACGCCTTGAAATAAACGAATCGCCAATGGAAGGTGCGTGCAAAAATGAATACGAGGACGAAAAGCAGTCGGTGAAGGAATGAGAGAGGTTTTTGTAATCGAGAAGGATGAAAGTCAAAGGCTTGACGTATATCTTGCCTTAATTTTGCCCTACACTCGCTCGTATATTAAAAATCTTATCGACCGTGGACACATAACCGTTGGCGACAATAAAGTTAAGTGTGGAAAGATTCTAAAAGCGGGTGACGTCGTTTGTGTTGATGTTCCCGAGCCGACGAATGCAGAGGCGTTGCCGGAGGACATTCCGTTGGATATTTTGTATGAGGATGATGATTTGGCGGTTATCAACAAGCAACGAGGTATATCTGTTCATCCATCGGGAAGCATTTATACCGGAACTTTAGTAAATGCACTTTTGTTTCATCTAAAAAGTCTTTCTACCATAAACGGCGTTATAAGACCCGGCATAGTTCATAGGCTTGACAAGGATACAACCGGCGTAATGGTGGTTGCAAAAAACGATAAGGCGCATTTGGAGCTTTCTAGGCAAATTTCCGAGCGCACCGTGATAAAAAAGTATCTTGCTATTTTGGAGGGAAATTTACCGCAGGATAGTGGGACGGTAACGACTAATATTGCTCGCAGCGAAAAAGACCGTAAGCTGATGACGGTGGCAAGCGAGGGTAGAATTGCTATAACTGATTACAGGGTTGTCGAGCGTTTTGCCGAAAATTGCTTGGTGGAATTTCGCATTCATACCGGCAGGACGCATCAAATTAGGGTGCATGCAAAGCATTTGCTTCATCCGGTTGTGGGGGACCTTTCATACGGCTATAAAAAGCAAAAATTCAATACCGCCGGACAGTTGCTTCATTCGCACGAGCTAACATTTGTACATCCTTCCAGCAAGGAAGAAATGACTTTTGTCGCTCAATTGCCTAAGGATTTTGCTTTAGTTTTGGATAAACTGCGAAAAATGAGGCAATAAAAGGGTAAAATTACTAAATCTTGCAACAAATCATTGACAATTTTTTGAAGTTGTCGTATAATGTCTAGGTTGTTATAACTTACAGGAGAATTTAAAATGGCTAAAAGAAAAAATGTTTTTCAAAGATACTTCGAGGGACCTAAGCTTAAAATCGCGTGCGATATGCTTATGATTATTTCGCTCATACTGCTTGTTGTGGGCTGGATAATCTGGAAGAGCACCGAGGTTGTTCTTTTGATATCGTTTGCGTTGTTCGTTTTGACCTCGCTTCTTAGTATTTATAGAAGCGTAAGCATCATTCGTAAGGAACCTAATAAGCGTTCGCCCGAAAGACGTGCGGCTATAGTCAGCTTGGTAATTTCGATTATCATTTTTGCTATTGCATTGTTCGGACTTATTTGGGGTATTTGCGTAGGATATGCTATACCTGCAATAAACTAAGAACTAAAAAAGAGAGCATTTGGCTCTCTTTTTGTCGATAGTATGGTTTTCATACCCCGCAAAAAAGCGGCATATAATATTCCGAGGTGAAATATATGAGCTTTTTTGAGGAGATAAAAAAAGACGTGGGGATAACCGATATGCAAGCGCTTGGCGGGTTTTCTTACGTTAATTTTTGCGGACAAACGCTTTATATTGAGGGGATAGTAAAGCTAGATAAGATTTTTGATGACACGATTACCGTTCGTGCAAAAAATGCGGAAATTGTGGTGCTGGGCGTGCTTACCGTTGATTCCATAACCGAAAGGTCGATTGTTATAAGCGGTAGAATAGACAGCGTTTCGACGAGGAGAATATAGTTATGAGCACTACTCGGTTCGAAGTCGTTGGGCTTAATCAACGCAGGCTACTTAATACTTTTTTGGCAGAATCAATTTCAATATTCGATATTGACAGAAAAAGCCAAAGATTGATGTGTTTTACAGTAAAAAGTTCAGATAAAGCCAAAGCTGAATCCATAATGGATAAACAATGTTTTGAGTACTGTGTAATAAGTGAAACGGGAATAAAAAAGTCGCTGTTAGCTGTGGCATGCAGATGCGGAATTTTTGTAGGTTTTGTAGCGGTTATGGTGCTAGCTTATTTTGCGCAGACATATTTGTGGAAAATAGAAATAAGCGGTAATGACAGAATTGACGACCTTACTATAACCAGAACGCTTGGCGAAAATGGAATATCAGTTGGAGGAAAGAAAAACTTTGACAGCTCGCTTGTGGAAGAAGCTCTTATGTCGATAGCTGACATTTCTGCGGTTTCTGCCCAAATAGTTGGTACAACATTGAAAATAGAGGTCCTCGAAAACGCCGTGATTACGCAAGATGGAGCAAGCGGTGAGGTTATCAGCATGTATGATGCTGAGGTTGTCAGAATAATAGTAAACAGTGGTACAGCTACGATAAAAATCGGTGATAGAGTTCCCATAGGTGCCACTTTAATTGAGGGTATAGAGTACAACACCGAGGGGTTGCCTATGCTGGAGGTTCAGGCAAAAGGGCAGATATTCGGGAAAGTAAATTTTACTTACAGCGAAACGGTGTCGCAATTTTATACTGCGAGAACAGGTAAAAGCCAAAGCAATACGGCCATTAAGATTTTTGGCTTGAATATAGGAAAAGAGCCCGAAGTTTTATTTGAAAAGTATGAGGTGGAGAGGACGGTTACGCAAATAGGCGTGTTTATCCCGTTATACGCCGAAACGGTAAGATATTACGAGCTTGACACTTACCAAAATTCATTAGATGCGCTATTAAGGACTGTAACGGATAAAGCGATAAACAATCTCGTAATTTGTGCGGGAGGAAGCCCCATAGCGACGACTGCGTCGTACAAGGCGATAGCGGAAGGAATATATAGAATTACTGTACATATCGAAGCCGAGGTTTCGATAGGAGGCAAGAAAATTGACAGAATTTGTGCAAATTGATGCAGATAGTTTAATAAAATTGTTTGGTAGGCTTGACGAAAATGTTGAGCTTATCGAGCAGCTCTTGGATGTTAGCATACGTACGAAGGACGGCGGAATTTCCATAAGCGGCGAAGATGCAAACGTAAGCAAAGCTCTTGCGCTTATTGATGCTGTTTGTAAGCTGATAAAGTCCGGCGAAGAAATTAACAAAAGCAAAATTCGAAGAAGCATTGATCTTATCGAGGAAGGTAAGGCAGACGAAATTATTAACTTAAGCTTAGAGGTAGTAACTACTACGGCAAGAGGAAAGCAAATTAAGTGTAAAACACTTGGGCAACGTAGTTACGTAAGGGCAATAAAAAGCAAAACCATTGTTTTTGGCATTGGTCCTGCCGGAACAGGTAAAACGTATCTGGCTGTTGCGCTTGCAGTTGCTGCTTTCAAGGCTGGTGAGGTGGAAAAGATAGTGCTTACTCGTCCTGCGATCGAGGCGGGTGAGAAGCTTGGCTTTTTGCCCGGTGATTTGCAAACTAAGGTTGACCCATACCTTAGACCGCTTTACGATGCGTTGCAGGATATGTTTGGCATAGATAGCTACGTAAGGCTCATGGAAAGAGGCATAATAGAAATCGCACCGTTAGCTTATATGCGCGGTAGAACTCTTTCTAACTCGTTTATTATCTTAGACGAGGCCCAAAACACCACCGAAGAGCAAATGAAGATGTTCTTGACGCGTCTTGGTGAAAACAGTAAAATGGTTATTACCGGTGACGATACGCAAATAGATTTGCCGTTTGGGAAATCAAGCGGTCTAGTGAGTGCTTCTAAAATTTTGAGAAGTATAGAAGAAGTAGAAATTTGTAAATTTACCGATAAGGACGTTGTAAGACACGAGCTTGTGCAAAAAATCGTTCTTGCGTACGAAAAAGCATACAATAAAAACAAAGAAAGAGGCGAAAGAGAAACACGCCAAGCTAATGATAAAATAGAGGAGTAAAACTATGAAAAGAAGCGAAGAAAAGCAAAAAGTCATTTTTTTCGCAGTTCTTATGGCAATAGGACTGAGTTTGTGGATTGTTGCCGTGACGCTTATAAAATTTTTATTTATTGAGAATATGGCTGAAATGCTTAGGGTGCCGTTGCTGTCGTTTACGGCGATAAGCGTAGGCTTTTTGATTTTAATAAACGGATTAATGTTGCTTACTTATTTTGCGGCAAGGCTATACAAGCTTAAGACCAAGGAATTGCTTGCAACGGTATTTTTGATAGCGTTCACGTATACTTTATGTATTTACAGTTCACTTATAAGCGTTTATGTGATGCCCATATTTTTGAGTGCACTTGTTATAGCTCAGCTTAGTAATAAGAATTTGGCTATTCTTGCAAACTTTATAACAACTATATCTTTAACGTTTGCACTTATGATAGAGAGTCTAGTTTTGGGATCGTCACAGCTACCCATTATAGTTATGATGGTTACGGGCTTGCTTTGCGGAAGTGCGGCAGCTCTTGTACTTAGCAAGGATGCGTCAAGACTTAAGTTTATGCTCAAGAGCTTTTTAGTTTGCATAGTAGCCATAGTAATTATGCTTGTGCTTTCATTTATCGCGACAAAGGATAACAATCCTGACGGCAGAATAATGTATATGGTTATTTCGTCGGGTGCGCAATTCGTATTGGCACTCATCCTTGCGCCGATTGTGGAGAAGGTGTTTAATCTTTTGACAAACGTGCGACTTATGGAGCTTACGGCGCATAATGCTCCGCTTATGAGTAGGCTCCTCAAAGAAGCGCCCGGAACGTTCAATCACTCGCTTGCTGTAGCATCGTTTGCGCAAATGTGTGCAGCAAACATTGGAGAAAATCCCTATCTTGCGATGGCTTGCGCGTATTATCATGACGTAGGAAAGCTTGCAAACCCCATCTATTTTAAGGAAAATCAGTCAGATTACAATCCACATGATGATATTTTGCCTGAGGTAAGCGCAGAGATATTGCGTTCGCACACATCCGAGGGCTTGACATTGTGTGAGCAATATAATATTCCGGAAGAAATTAGTCATGTTACTGTTCAGCACCATGGTACTATGCTTATACCGGTATTTTACCATAAGGCAAAGAAGCTCACTGATGGCATGGTTGACCCCGAGGAATATTGTTATCACGGAGTAACGCCCAAAACCAAGCTGGCGGCGCTTATTATGATTTGTGACACTAGCGAGGCGGCGATCCGTGCCATGGATGAGCCTGACGGCGATAAGGTGGATAAGCTTTTGCAGAAGCTTATTAACGAGCGTTTGCAAAGCGGTCAATTTGATAATTGCGAAATTACAATTCGTGAGCTTAATTCTATTCGCGAAACGATTATCAATGCTTACGGTGGATTATTTCATAAGCGTATTAAGTACCCGGAGGGCAAATGATAAATATACTTACTGACGAAATCGACAAGCTTTTTGTTGACGTTGCAGGCTGTGCTTTTGATACACTTGGGCTAAGCGGTGAGGCAAGTGTCGAGCTCGTATTTTTGGATGAGGAAGAAATTCGTGAGCTTAATCTTCGCACTCGTAATATAGATAAAAGCACGGACGTATTAAGTTATCCCAATCTTGAGGATATAAAGCCGTTTACTAAAGAAAATTATCCGTATGATTTTGATTCTATGCAAAACTCCGTTTTTTTGGGCAGTATTGCAATTTGTGAGCAAATTGCTCAGCGTCAGGCGGAGGAGTACGGTCATTCGGTAATACGTGAAAGGGCATATCTGTTTTTGCATGGATTGTTGCATTTGCTTGGATATGATCATATTGTGGAAGACGATAAGCTTATTATGCGTAGCAAAGAAGACGAAATTTTGGGTAAGATGGGAGTGAACAGATGAAATCAGGATTTGTAACCTTAGTGGGTAGACCGAATGTAGGCAAAAGTAGCTTGATAAACGCACTGGTAGGCGAAAAGGTAAGTATCGTTTCGCCCAAGCCGCAGACCACCCGTGACCGTATTATGGGCATACTCAACGAGCCCAATTTGCAGATGGTGTTTGTGGATACGCCGGGTATTCATAAGCCTAAAACAAAGCTTGGCGAATATATGAATAAGTGCATTACCAGCGCAACGCAGGACGTTGACGTTCTTGTAGCCGTATTTGATGCAAGTCGCGGAGTAAATGAGGATGACCTTACAAGGCTTTCGTCCTATTTGACACTTGGCAGTCCCGTAATAGTTGTGCTTAATAAAATAGACCTTGTGCCGCAAGAGCGCGTATTGGAGCTTCTTGGTAAATTTTCGCCGTATATTGAGCAGGGTGTAAAGGAAGTTTTGCCTTGCTCATGCCGCAAAAAGCTTAATCTTGCCGCGCTTAAAAAGACTCTCATATCTTATATACCAGAGGGGCAACAGTACTTTTTTGACGATGAAATTTCGGACAAGCCGGTAAGCTATATGATTTGTGAAATAATAAGAGAGAAAGCGTTGCTTCTTTTACAAGACGAGATCCCACACGGATTAGGTGTTACTATGCAGTCGTACAAAAAAGAGCAAAATGTGACACAGATAGAATGTGATATTATTTGCGAGAGAGATTCGCACAAGCAAATAATTATAGGCGACAGCGGCAGTATGATAAAAAAGATAGGACAGTCTGCGCGCCGCGATATTGAGCGACTTATCGATAGTCGCGTGTATCTTAAGCTGTTTGTAAAGGTACGTGACGACTGGCGTAATAACCGCAATTTTATACGTGACGTTGGATATTCCGAAAACTAAAAGTACATACTTAATGTATGGACAAAAAGATAGAGGATATTGCTTGGGATTTGTTTGTAAAAACAGGCGAAACGGGTTATTATTTGCTTTACAAAAAGATGAAGGACGATGAATAAGAGCGTTACAGCTATTGTACTTAGAAGTGAAGATTGTCGTGATTTTGACAAAAAATTAAAGCTTTTTTGCGAAAATGGCGATATTATGCGTGTCATAATAAAGGGAGTTAAGAAGCCTGGGGCAAAATTGAGGTTTGCTGCCCAGCCTTTTGCTTTTTGTAATTTCGAGCTTAGCGGTCGTGGCAACGAGGCGTATGTTGTCACCGGCGCAATGGTAATCGAGGATTTGTTTAGAGTAAGTGATTTTGCCGTTTTTTCGGCAGGCTGCGTGATGCTTGAGGCTGCCGAAAAGGCTTGTGAAATTCAGCCTAATCGCGAGTTGTTTATATTACTTTTACGGCGAATAAAGGACTTGTTGTACGGAAATTACAATCCGCTTGTTCCTGCAATTTCGTATATTCAAAATGCAATACATAAAAGCGGTTATGGGTACGTTTACGATCCGCCCGTTCCTAATCCCAATACGGTAATGGAGCTCCTTGCTTGTACCGAAAAATTAAGTACTAAATTTGACGCAGACGAGGCGCTTATAAGGCGAACCTTTGACAAAATAGCGACAAGGTTGAAAGCAAGTTCTTGTGTACA
>SVHR01000018.1 GCA_015055705.1 Clostridiales bacterium
TGCGGAGCCAAGGTTCGTGCGGTAAACGACACGCCCGAGGGCGACAAGATTAACTGTGGTGTGGGCGCGTTGCATCCGTCATTTGTTGCATCTATCACGGACGGACTTGGCTTTGCCTTTGACGGCGACGCCGATAGGCTGGCAGTAACGTGCGGCGGCGAGGTAGACGGCGATTCGGTGCTTTATAATCTTGCGCTTACTACTAAGCCGCGCGGCGTGGTGGGCACGGTTATGAACAACGGTGCGTTGGAGCGTGCTTTTGAAGGATTGGGCATAAGCTTTGTACGCACGGCGGTGGGCGATAAGCACATAAGCGAGGAAATGGTACGGCAGGGCTTTACGCTTGGAGGCGAGCAAAGCGGGCATTACATAATTTCTCCTGCCGTTTCGGGTGACGGTATTCTAACAGCTTTACGTCTTAGCACTATCGAAGAATTCGAGCGCTTATGTCTTATTCCGCAAAGGCTGGAGTCGGTCAGCGTTAGCACTTCGGTTTTATCAAGCCCAAGATTTTTGCAGGCTAAGGCGGAATGTGAGGCGGCGATCGGCGGAGGTAGGCTGATTATCAGACCAAGCGGAACGGAAGCAAAAATTCGTGTCATGGCAGAGGGCGAGGACGGAGATTTGCTTGACCGTATAGTCGATTTATTGACCGCGACTATAAAATTGTGCGATAGGGGGGATTTATGAAAATAGCAGTTGTTTTTGGCGGAAGGTCGTCCGAGCACGATATCAGTATAATTACCGGAGTTATGGCGGTCAACGCCGCAAGTATAAGGCACGAGGTTATTCCGGTTTATATTTCACGCGAGGGCGAGATGATAAGCGGCAAGGGCTTTGACCGAACCGATACGTTTGAAGGCGAGGTTAAGGGGAAAAAGGTCGTTTTTGTCCCGGGTAGCGGCGGAATAACTGTTGGCGGAAGGCTGATTAAGCTTGACTGCGTTATCAACGCTTGTCACGGCCGCAGCGGCGAGGACGGTGCGCTTAGCGGACTGCTCGAGCTTGCCGCTATTCCGTATGTGGGTAGCGACGTTAGGGCTTCGGCGGTGGGTATGGATAAGCTGCTGTTTAAGCAGGTTATGGATGCTTACGGCTTGCCTGTGTTGCCGTACTTTGGCGTAAGTAAGCACGAGTATGCCAACGTGAGCTACGATATAGAGGAGCGCGCAAGCGGCTTGGATTTTCCGTTGATCGTCAAGCCTTGCAATTTGGGCAGCAGTATCGGTATTGGCATAGCAAATGACTATCGTGAGCTTTTTGTTTTGCTTGACGGAGCGTTTGAGTGGGACAGACGCGCTATTGTGGAAAAAGCCCTTACGGATTTTGTTGAGGTAAACTGTGCGGTGCTTGGCTATGATGATCTTGTGATAAGCAGCGAGGTCGAGCAGCCCGTGGGCTTTGATGACTTTTTGAGCTTTGACGATAAGTATATGAGGTCGGTAAAAGCTGAGGTGCGAAAAATGCCTGCCGCTTTACCGGACAGCATGCGTCAAAAAATTCGCGCTCTTGCCGAAAGGGTTTTTGTGGCGGTCGGTTGTAGCGGAATTGCAAGAATCGACTTTTTGGTAAAGGGCGAAGATGTGTATGTAAACGAAATAAATACTGTGCCCGGCTCGCTTAGCGAATATCTGTTTAGCTATAGCGGAGTAACCTTTGTGGAGCTAATCGACCGCCTTATAGAGGGCGCAATAAAAATCAAAAAAAATAAGGATAGCCTAAAATATTCGTACGAAAGCACCGTGCTTTCTTCTAAAAATCGACATAAATAGCGCGAACGATTGCGAATACACGACAGTATGCTGTCAACAATGCTGTGGTATAGTAAGCGTGCAATCAATGCGAAAGGAGAGTTATTATGAAGAATTGGATACGAGTAATTTTTGCACTTAATAACAAATTCGACGCGCTTACATATTCTATTGACAGGCAGGTGGAGGGTATGGCGGCGCTTTTGACCGTACCGACCGTAGACCTATTTGATGCTATTATAAAGCTAAACGACAAGAAGGTGCGAATAATTAATCTAAGGGTTTTGCACGACAAGATGAAGGAGTCGCTTAGCGCAAAGGAGCTTTACGTTGTTGATGGATACGCTCGTGGCGTGTCGCTGTCCGAAATGGGCGAAAAGCTGTCGCTTGGCAAGGGGGGAGCGTACAGACAGCTGCTGCGCACTATTAAGAAGCTGACCAAAATTCTTAACTATTACGGCTACACCAAGGAAAGGCTGGACGAGGAGTATAAGGATGTTGCGCTTGTGACGCGCACGTACAAAAAGCTTGCTAAAGCAGCTTAAATTTTATTCGGCGTAGCGTGACGAGCGCGTTTTGTCGCTGAATGCGAGGTAGATAATAAGTACAGCCGGGACACAAAGCAAGGCAATCAAAACAAAATCTGTATCATCGGAAAGCGGAGAAGATGCTTCTTCGCTTTCTTCACGTTCGATTTTCTCGATAACGTTGGGTGAAATTTCGCTCACCTTTACCTGAGAGGAATATACGTAGCCCAGTATTGGCTGCTTGCCGTAGCTTACGTAATGCCATTTGTTACCCACCTGTTCGATCAGGGGTGAGCCGCTTGCGTCCCCATAGTAATAGCCGCCTTCGCCGTCGGGGATTTCGCAAAGAACCTCGCTGTCCGCGCTTGGGTAAAGGCGAAGCTTTACGGGATAGCCGTCGTTGAAGGTGGTAAAAGTACAATCGGCGTGCTTGGTTTTGGGCTCGTAGTCTACTGCCTCGATTCCCTTGGCATAGCCGCTTACGTCACGGTAGCTTACATGGTAAATGCCCTCGTCCTCGCCAAGAATTATGACGAAGTACGTTTGCGGCAAAGTCGTAATTTCCACGCTACACTCGGGGTCGGCGTAAAGCGTGGTTGGGCTGGGCATATAGCCGAACGAAAAGGGCGCTTGAGCAAGCACTAGCGAAAGCATAAGCAATAACTTCATGCTTTTATTATGACAGCATTGATTGCAAAAATTTTGGTACAAATGATAGAAATAGCGGTATTTTGCGCGCAAGACAGGAATGTGGAATGGACGAGAGAGAAATTATAGCAAAAATCAAAAGATTAGATAGGGCGATAAGGTCGTACCGCGACAAAAACAGGCTTGCGTATTACAATCGCGACGTAGTACACGAAAAGCAGATGGCTTTTCATAAATGCACTAAGCGCAACCGCTGGGTGTTTGGTGGCAATCGAAGCGGAAAGACGGAGTGTGGCGCGGCAGAAACGGTGTGGCTGGCGCGCGGCAATCATCCCTTTAAGTCAAACAAGCCAAACACCGAGGGGTGGGTGGTAAGCGTAAGCAGGGACGTTCAGCGTGACGTGGCGCAACGCAAAATTCTGCAATACCTAAATCCCGACTGGATAGCGGACGTCGTTATGGTAAGCGGAAAGTCGTCCAATCCCGCAGGGGGTGTAATCGACTATTTGGCAATAAAAAACGTTTTTGGCGGACTTAGTCGCATAACCTTCAAAAGCTGTGAAATGGGTAGGGATAAATTCCAAGGTGCATCGCTTGACTACGTATGGTTTGACGAGGAGCCGCCCGAGGACATTTACGACGAGTGTCTTATGCGAGTGCTGGACAAAAAGGGCGAGGTGTTTGGCACCATGACTCCGCTTAAGGGCTTGACCTTTATATACGACCGCATTTATCTAAACAACGGTGGCAGTGACGAGGTTTGGTACGAGTTTATGGAGTGGGCGGATAATCCGTACCTTGACAAGGGCGAGGTGGAAAAGCTGAGTGCGTCCATGAGCAAGGACATGCTTGACAAGCGCAGATACGGTCTTTTTACCGAAAATCAAGGACCCGTATACTCAGAATTTGATCCAAGCGTGAACGTAATTGACCCGTTTGACGTGCCGCAAGAATGGCAGGATAAGCTTAGCATCGACCCCGGGCTAAACAATCCGCTTTCGTGCCACTGGTATGCCGTGGACGGCGACGGCAATATCTACGTAATAGCCGAGCATTACGAGGCAGGTAAGGACGTAAGCTATCACGCACGCAAAATCAAGGAGATAAGTGAGCGACTTGATTGGCATACCGATTCGTTTGGCAGAGTCGAGGCTCTTATAGACTCGGCGGCAAATCAAAGAACGCTTGCCTCGCCTCACTCGGTGTCCGAGCTTTTTTGCGAGCACGGCATAAACGTTAATCCCAAGGTCAATAAGGATTTGTTTTCGGGTATAAATAGGGTTAAGGAATATCTTTGCGGTGCGTTTGGCAAGCGGCTTTATATTTTTAGGACCTGCTCTAATCTTATTCGCGAAATCAAGGCGTACAGATGGGGCAAGGGGGACGTCCCGCGAAAGTACGACGACCATTGCTTGGACGAGCTACGCTATTACGTTATGTCAAGGCCGACCCCGCCCGTTTCGGAAGAAAAAAAGAGTGAAATTGCCCTTGATAAAGAGCGACTAATCGGTAAATTGAGGAGGAAAAGGTGAATGAGGAACTAACCTCGAAGCTGTTTGATGCAGTAAAGAAAAAGGCTATGGGCTACGTTACCACCGAAAACGTAGAGGAATACGCTATGGTAGACGGCGATTTGACGGTGGTAAAGCGTAAGGTTACTCAAAAGGAGGTTCCGCCCGACGTGGTGGCGGTTAAATTCTTAATGGACGCCGCAGAGGACGACAGATATTCGGATATGACCGAGGACGAGCTTGAAGCCGAAAAGATCAGACTACTAAAAATGTTGAAGGAGGCAGAAAATGCAACTTGTAAAAGTAAAGCACAAAATAAAGTGCGAAATGGGTGTATGCAGAAATAACGCTACGTATTCTATAAAAATGGACAGAGTGGGCATTCGCAGTCAAATTCATGTTTGCGACAATTGTCTAAACGAGCTTTATCGCGTTATTGGTGAAAACGTTATACCCAAAAGCGTGGAAACCGCCAAAAAGAAGGGGGCGTAATGGACGAACTTTATATCGAGGACATCGTAGAAGACGTAAGGCGCGATTATGAAAACAGGCGAGCTGAGCGTAAAAATATAGAGGCGGTTTGGCAGCTTAACACCAACTTTGTAATGGGCAATCAGTTTTCTTACATAAACGCCTTGGGCGAGGTGGAGGACGGCGAGCGCGACTACTACTGGCAGGAGCGAGAGGTCTTTAACCATATTGCCTCCATCGTAGAATCACGCCAGGCAAAGCTTGGCAGAGTTAGACCTAAAATGAGCGTTAGACCTGCTTCGGGCGATGACGACGACGTGCGTACCGCAAAGGTTGCGACCAAAATATTGGAAGGATCGTGGCACAAGCACGATATAAGCGATCTTGTCACGAGGGCGACCATGTGGTCCGAAACCACCGGCTCGGTTTTTTACAAAATAGTTTGGGACGATGAGGCGGGTAGTAACGTGGGCGAGGTGGATGGCAAAAATGTACGAGAAGGTGACATACGTATCGACGTTTGTTCGCCGTACGAGATTTTTCCCGCTTCACTTGCCGCCGACACGATGGAGGAGCAAAGCAGCATAATTCACGCAAAGGCAATGCACATTGACGATATTTATCGCAAGTGGGGCAAGTCGGTAGAGGGCACCGAAACGGACGTAATCGGCGTGTCGGACTGTAGCCCTATCGGCGGTCTTGGCTTTTGCACGATGATTCCTGCCGTACGTCGCAACGTAAAAAAGGACTATGCCGTGGTTATCGAGCGATATACGCGCCCGACTACGCTTCACCCCAATGGTGAGCTTGCCATTGTTGCGGGCGACCAGCTTTTGTATTACGGCGAGCTTCCTTATGCCAACGGCAAGGACGGAGCAAGAGATTTTCCGTTTGTAAAGCAGGACAGCATAAAAACTCCGGGGTGCTTTTTTGGTGGCTCGATGGTGGAGCGTTGCATACCTATTCAGCGCGCGTACAACGCTGTAAAAAACCGCAAGCACGAGTTTATGAACCGTATTGCGATGGGTGTTCTTGCAGTCGAGGACGGAAGCGTGGACATAACCAATCTCGAGGAGGAGGGGCTTAGCCCGGGTAAGATTTTGGTGTACCGTCAAGGCGCAACGCCGCCCATGCTGCTCAATCCCGGCTCGGTGCCCACCGACTTTAGCTACGAGGAGGACAAGCTGCTTTCGGAGTTTATATCGGTGTCGGGCGTAAGTGAGATTATGCGAACAAGCTCGGTGCCGTCCTCGGTAACAAGCGGTACGGCGTTGCAGCTGCTGCTCGAGCAGGACGACACCAGACTGTCTGTTACGGCAGAGCGAATCAGAACTGCCATTAAGCAGATGGGACAGCACATACTGCGCCTATACAAGCAGTTCGCGTCCGACCTTAGAGTGATGCGCTCGGTGGGGGCGGACGGCGTTATCGAGGTTATCAGCTGGAACAACAGCGATATAAGCTGTGACGATATCACCTTTGATACCGAAAACGAGCTTAACACCTCGATTGCAAGCAAGCAGAATATGATTTTTGAGCTACTTCGAGCAGGCTTGCTGTACGATGAGAACGGAAAGCTTAGCGCAAACATGCGTTATAAGATTTTGGACATTATGGGGTACGGCGGCTGGGAGACCGTATACGATAGTCAAAAGCTACACGCCATCAGGGCTCAAAAGGAAAATTTGGGCGTTGCAAAGGCAGAACCGGAGGTTTACGAGTTTGACGACCACGGAATCCATATTAGCGAGCATACGAGGTATTTGCTTTCTAACGAGTTCGAGCAGCTTTGCAGCAAAAACGAGGTGCTTCGCGAAAGAATCGAAAATCACGTTCGCGCACATAAAACGCACATGAAACTTTTGGAGGAAACGACCGTTGAAAAGCAAATCTAATCCTAAGGGATACGCCGCCCTAAGCGCTATGCTAAGGCGAGAGCGCGAAAAGGGCAAAAGACTTGAGGGGAAGCTAACCGAGATGTACAGCGACGAAATGCTGTACGAGCTTGTAAAAAACAATCAAGCGGTAAGGGACAGAGTAATTTCCGACTATCTTAACTCTCTTGCCGCACGCAAAAATCCTCGTCTTGTAGGAGGTGGCATAGCCACGCTTACCCCTACGCACAGACCTAAAAGCTTGGCGGACGCAAAGCGTCTTGCCGAAAGAATGATTAAATATTAAGGAGAAACAAAATGGTAACAATCAACAGTGCAGAAAATGCGTTAAAAACAGTCTATCTCGGTGCAGTAACCGAGCTACTCAACACTAAGGTTAACCCCTTGCTTGCAAAAATCGAGCAAACAGCAAGTGATGTTTGGGGTAAGGAAATTCGCAAGGCAGCAAAGTACGGCGTTAACGGCGGCATCGGTGCAGGTGACGAGGACGGGACTTTGCCGGCGGCAAGTCCGACTACATACGTTCAGTTTGTGTCCACACTCAAAAACCTTTACGGTCAGATAGAAATTTCGGACAAGGCTATAAGAGCAAGCGCAGACGGCAGAGGCTCGTTTACCGACCTACTCAACAGCGAGCTTGAGGACTTGCTTACCGCCTCTCGCTTCAATCTTGGCAGAATGCTTTACGGCGATGGCACGGGCAAGCTTTGCAAAATCACGGACGCTTCAAACAAAAAGGTGGACAGCACTCGCAATCTTGCTGCAGGACTTGTGGTGGACGTGTACAATGCAAGCGGCGCACTTGTGGCGGGCGGAATTAAGGTGCTTGACGTAAATTATTCGGTCGGTAGCATTGAGCTTTCATCTTGGAATAACGTCGTGGCAAACTGCACGCTTTACGTGCAGGGCAGTAAGGATAAGGAAATTACGGGTATCGGCTCGCTTTTCTCCTCGTCCGACACTCTTTACGGACTTAAGCGCTCGGACTATTCCTTCCTTAATTCGGTAAGCGAAGCAAGTGAAAGCATAGACGAAATTGTTATGCAAAAGCTTATTGATAAGCTCGAAATGGTTAGCGGAAGCAATATCGACTACATTGCATGCTCGGCGCAGGCAAAGTATGCTTACCAGGAGTATATGGCAAGCTTTAAGCGCAACATCGATATCATGGAGCTTAACGGCGGCTACAAGACGCTTACCTTCAACGGTATTCCTCTTGTGTACGATCGCTTCGTGCCCGAGGGTGAGATGATCTTCCTTGACACCTCTGCGATCAAGATGCATCAGCTTTGCGATTGGCGTTATCTCGAAACCGAAAACGGCAAGATTTTGCGCCAGACGCAGGGTAAGCCCACCTACACCGCAACGCTTGTAAAATACTGCGATCTTATTTGCGACAGACCCAACGGTCAGGGTAGAATTACGGGCATTGTTTAATTATGATAGGCTTGTATCATACAGTTAAGGGCGACTTGTTTGATATAGCTCGTCGCCTTAAAGAGGTGGACAAGGACTATTTTATTGTGTACTCGTATCGGGATAACCGATACGAGGTTCACAGCAAGGGAAACAAGGGCAATACGCTGTGCTTTGCAGCTCCAAGACTTGACGAGCGCGTTATTGTAAAGGCAAGGCAGACGAGGCGAGAGCGACTTGACAGCCTTATTGCCGAAGCCGAGCGAGATAACGAGCTTGTAAAAAGGGAAGCAGTTTACCAAACGGTAAAAAAAATCGAGCGAGGAGCCGAAGCGGCTTTGTCCCAAGGAGGCTGATTATGAAACTAAGAGAATGCATCGAGCTTGCGGCAATCGCGCTTAACCTTGGCGACGTGCTGGGGCGTGAGCTTACTGACACCGATAAGCAACTTATTGCGTGTGCCAACAACTGTATTGACGAGATAGCAAGCGAATATTTGCCGATAAAAAAGGAAAAGACGGTGGCGGCAGAGGGCGGATTGATAGCATACAGCTTGTTGGACGAAGCTGTTTACGATGTGCTTGAGGTGCGAGATAAAAAAGGCAACGCGGTAGAGTTTTGTGTTAAGCCCTCGCACATACAGGTAGAGCATGACGGCGAATATACCGTTTGCTACTGTACCCGCCCGCCTGTTCTTGGCGTGGACGACGAGGTGCCCATTGCGCTTAAGCTTTCGCCCAGAATTCTGTCGTACGGAATCGTCGCCGAGTATCTGCTTTGCGGCGGATTTTATGAGGAGGCTGTCACCTTCGACGCGAGATTTAAGGATGCGTTAAAGCGAGCAACAAGCGGATTTAAAGAAAAGAGAATAAAGCTTAGGCGGTGGCTGCTATGAGTTATCTAAAGGTGAAGGGAAGATCATCCTCGAGGGTAAGCGTAAACAATTTTTTGGCAGGCGTAAATGCAACATACGACCCAAGCGTATTGGGGTTTGGCGTTGCTGAAAATTGCTATAATTTTGATTTTACCTCGGGTGCACTTAAGGGCTGTATCGGCTTTGAGACGATGAGCTTGACTGCGCAAAGCATGTGGGTGTTCAAAAAGGGTGAGCGTGAAATTTTTATGTTTTACAAAAACGGCAGGATTACTTACACGGATAACCTTGGCAACTCAGGGTCATTACAGGGCATCACTCTTACCGGCAAGCCTAAGGCAATAGGGTATAGACTCAATGGCGAGGATGTGGTGCTTATATGCTCGCCTACCGATAGAATGGTGGTATGGAACGGAGTCGACTCTCCGTATTACGTGGATGAATCACCGCTTATTACTTCTATGACCGTTCATTACGAGAGGCTGTTTGTTACCACGGGCGACGAAAAAAATACGCTTTGGTTTTCGGACGATCTCGACCCGTCAAACTGGGATACAAGTGACGGAGCAGGCGGCTTTATCGAGCTTGCCGACGACCGTGGAGCCCTTATAAAGGTGCTTAGCTTTTTGAACTACGTATATATATTTCGTGAGCGTGGTATAAGCAGGCTAACCGCCTATGCCGAGCAATCAGAGTTTTCGATAAGCCATCTGTTCGTGACTGGCGGAAGGATATATCCGGAGTCTATCGCTCTATGCGGCGATAGGGTGATTTTTGCCTCGTCGGACGGAATTTTCAGCTTTGACGGCGTATCGACAAGGCGCATTCTAACCAATCTTGACGGATTGCTTGTGCCTGATGAAAATTCGGTGGCGGTTTATCGCAGCGGCAAGTATTATCTTGCAACACGCGCTAATTTTGGACAGGACGGTAGCTTTTCATCTTCTTACACAAACAATGCCTTGCTTATTTACGGTGATGACGGGTATACGCTTATGCGTGGTTACGATATTACCAGCTTATATTCGTACGGCGACGCATTGTATGCCGTGATCGGCGGAAGAGTTTATACACACAGCGGTAAATGTGACAAGCCCAAAAGATGGAGCGTGCCGCAAACCGATCTCGGTAGCGGTAGGAACAAGAGAATAAAGGTGCTTTATATAGACACGGCTACCGACATTACGCTTACCGTAAACATAGACGGCGCAAAAAAGGTATATTTGGTAAAGGGAAGCTCTACGACCAGTAGAGTAAATATCAATCTGTGTGGACGAAAGTTCGGTATGACAATCGACTGTACCGCGGACAGTCCGCGCATTTCGCGTCCGCAGCTTGTGTTCAGCTTTGTGGACGACTAAACAATATGAGGTGGGGCTTTTAGGCAACGCCGAAAACAAGGAGAAAATATGGATTACGGAAAGCTTGCATATCTAAAGGCAGTGGATCTTGAGGACAGGCTGGGTAAAAAAGAAAAAAATAAATTTACCGTTTCGACGGTGACGTACAGCGATCTTCCAAAAGGGACCTTCGCCGTGGCAAGCGTGCACGGTGAGGGAGATATTGCCGTTATGATTCAATGCAGCAGCTCTGCCTCATTTTTTGTTGACGGAACAAAAATTTGCGAGGGCGTAAGCGCATTTTTCAAAGTCAATGGCAGCGGAAATGTTTCGGTTGAATGTAATGAAGTTATAAAAAGCTTGCGCATTATGGCTATTGGCAACGTGATTGCGCTTGAGCATTCCGGAACCTCGTATGCTGACTATAACGACACGCATATAAGCTACGTGGTTTGCGACCGAGGACGCGTAAAGGCGTATATTACGCCCATAGGCAAGCAGGAAGAAAGGCTAGTGCTTGATGAGGAGTGCGTGCAGGCGGACGTTGCAAGCTACGGGGACGGATTCATTTACGCGCTTGTTGACAAAAACGGCGGAGTTAAGATTGTTTTACCAAACGGTGAAATGCGATACCTTTCCTTCGGTGCAGATAAGGTTTCGGTAAGCACCCATGACGTACGCCTTATTATTGCGTTTCTTAAAAAGGGCAAGCTTTATTACAGCGCGGTAAGCAGCATCGATCAGCTTTACGGTACGTATCCTAGGATTCATTATTCGGGTGATGTGGACGACGTGAGATTAGTCAAAAAATGCGGTTGGATTTTGTTTTCGTCGGGCGGCAAATGCTACGCAAAGGAATTGGAAAGCAGAATAGAAAGGCGCGACAAGATATCCATCTCCATGGAGGTTGTAAGTTAATGAGAAATACTTTTAGATTTTTATCAAAAACCGGAGGACAAGCGATTACCGTTCACAATGAGCTGCTTGGTCTTGCCGATCAGCTTAAAGAGGGCGTAAGGTACGGACAGTATATGCTTTTGTTCGACGCGAGCGGCATGCTTATGCTGGCAAAGCAAACCGAAATTGTTGACTACAACGCTGACGTCGTGGAGGGTGAGCTTTTTGCTACCTATAAGATTACAGTGTCGGCAAAAGAACTGACAAGCGCAATTGCCGAGGTAGGACTTTCGGCGTTTGCCGAGGGCGTTCCCATCAATAAATGTAAGGTAAGCGTTGCTCCCGACAATCTCGAAATCTTTTGTACTGTGTATCTGGAACTGAACGGAATCGTTCAGCTTGTGCCCGGAGATAACGAGTTTGTAAAATTCCTTTTGGGAATGACGGCGGCTACTTTTGGGGCGATACACGGTGCTGCTTGCAATTTGCCCAACGTTTCGCTCGTTCCAGATACCGGTCTGTATCGTTCGGTTGTTACAGACGTGCAAAAGGATGAGGGCGGAATCCTTTGGACGCTTCAAGGTGGCGCGCAGTATAATGATTTTTTATGCTATGTAAACGGAAAGCCTGCATTTAGATACAATAGAGGCGTTGCATTGGCTGAGCGAGAAATTCAGTCGCATTACTCCTTGGGTGGGTTTGTTGTCCCTGCCGTGGAGGTCATGGATGTGATACATTCGTGGGGGAATGCGTTTGGTAGCTTTATAAACATTACGGGCTTGTACGATAGCAGTAAGAGAGAGGGCTTATTTGTGGGCTACGAGTTTTTTTATGATCCGATGTTTAGATACGCAGGGCTGTGCAACGGCAGTCGTTACTATCTTATAGATGCACAAAAGCTACGCGTTTATGACGGCGGAGCATACAGCGGCAAGCTTATAATGTGCTCGGACGGCGAGGTGGTTAGCGTAGATGGCGGATTGATTAACCTTTTAGGTAAGGACGAAAAAATATATGTTCCCGAGGGGCAAGCCGAGGTGCTGTACCGAGAGCACGGGTACGATATTTTTGTCTACGCTGACGGTGCTGTATATAGGTTTAGGTACGAGGGCTCGCTTGAATTAATTGATCAGTGGCACGTTGGTGAGGGTGGAACGCTTAGTCGACTTTACGATTATGCCGTAATCTGGATGAGGGACGATGAAAAAAGAGTGTTTTCGTTTGTCGGTGAGCTTTTTATTTCGTATCCCGGATTGTGGGCGCATAGGGCGGAAAGCGTGCTTGACGGATGCTGCTACGGCGACGGCTACGTGACAAACGTTTTTACGGGTGAAACGGTGGAGTGCGATAAGGCAAAGGGACGATTTTTTGTAAAAGAAGGCATGCTTGGCTATATTGGCGAGAGCGGTTCCGTTTTGCTGCAGCCCGATTTTGAGTTTGACGACGTCGCCATAGCAGGCTATGCTGTAATGTTTTTGTATGAGGGTGTACTTACTTTTTACCGCCCCTCCTTTGATGGGTTGTTTGTTACGGTGCCCGTTGAGGAGGATGTTCAATGTCTGGTTAAAAAATGGCATAGCACGAATGTGCCCACAAGGCTACGGCTTAAATATTCGTGGGTGCAATAGGAGAGAATTATGAAGGAAATTATGTCTTTGGCGCTAGAACACGGCTTGTGGGCGGTGATGTTTTGCTTTTTGTTTTTGTATATGTTAAAGGATGCAAAAATAAGAGAAAAGAAGTACACAAAAGCAATCGAAACGCTAAGCATTCAGCTTATGGGCGTTACCAACGCGCTGAAAATTTGTGAGGACGTAAAGGAAATTGACGACAAAAACGAGCATACGTTGCTCGAAATTAGGCGCAACATCGAGTTTATAACCGAAGGGCTAATGTATCTGCGCGCCAATAAGGAGCGATTATGACGGGAAATTTTTTAAGCCTTGGTAAGGGTGCTTTGTCGGGTGCGTGTATGATTGACGGCGAAATCGTCGCCATAATTCGAAAGGACGGAGCTTTGCACAAAAAGCGTATTGTGGGTAAGCACCTTGTGAACGATGGAGTGTTTGCTTATGCAAAGGACGGCTTTTTGTTCCCCGTCGGGAAGCTTACGGTGGAGGACGGAGTTAAATATGAGGTTTAGCATTGCGGAAGCACGTCTTGTTGTCAAAAGAAACAAGCGTGCAAGAAAAATATTGCAAAAAAAGAAAAAGGGAGTAGAATATGAAAATATTGGAATTTTTGAAAAGCCTGCTTAACGGTAACAAAACAAACAAAGAGGAAGGCAAGACAAGCCAAGATAAGCTGGATGAGCTTAAAAATTACGTAGACAGTCAATATGGCTCGTATATGCCCGCAAAAAAAGAGACTGCACAGGTTCCCACCTACGATAAGTACGAGTACGAGGCGCCCACCGATGAGCAAATCAAGAGGTCCGCGACAGACGAGCTTGTGGCCTATAAGGAGCAAAATGAAAAGGCAATAAGCCAAGAATATGCTCAAAAGGAAAAGGAGCTTGCCGCAAACAAGGCGGCAAGTGCGGCCAACTACGGTGACAGCAGTGCAAAGCTTAAGGCGACTTACGAGGAAGCCGCGCAATCACTTAGTGACGATGCCCTAAAGCGTGGACTGGCTAGGTCCAGCATTGCGCTTAATAATCAAGCGGCGGCAAGCAAGGCGTACACTCAAAGTCAAGGGGAGCTGCTTAATAAGTACAACGAGAATATTTCGGCAATTGACGAGGAGCTTAACGGTCTTGCGGGCAAGCTTCAGTCGGCGCTTGATTCGTTCAAAATTTCTTACGCGGCAAAGCTTACCGAGCGAATCAACGAGCTAAAGGAGCAACGTGAAGAAAACAAGCAAAAGGCGTTAGAGTACAATAATTCGCTTCTTAGTAAGCAGTACGAGCAAACTCTTGACAAGGATTCTACCGAGAGTGATTTGTATACCGAGGCGCTTAATCAGCAAAAGATCAAAAATGAGCTGAAAAATACTATTCCAGACGGAATACGTAACGAGATCGAAGCCAATATCTACAACAAGGTTGTAGAGCTTTTGAATAGCATGAGCTTTGACGAGGCGCGAACGCTATTTCTGAACGAGCCCATCTTCCACGAGGTGCTTAACGATTACTACTACTATACGCTATACTACAAGTACAGGTAAGAATATGAACGGTAAATATAAGACTAAAAAATTTTGGATTTCGCTTGTCGGCATGGTGGTGCTGTTGTTACAGCTTTTAGGCGTAAGAGTGGACGTGCCGTACGTCAACGAGGTGGTAAATTCTATATGCGCAATTTGCGTTTTTGTGGGACTTCTTGACGGCGGTAGCGAGAAAAAAACGGACGAAAATACCGAGGAAGCTTTGGACGATAGCGACAAAACTAAGGAAGAAAGCAGCGACAAAACTACAACTGAATAACAAGCAAAGCAAAGGCAGTCCTAAACGGACTGCCTTTTTGTGTGCTTTATTTAAAAAATGAATTTCAGCCGAATGTCAAAAAAACAGCCATACGTAGTGGCTGTTTTTTGTATAATATTATCTTTTGAAGGGTAAAAAATCCTCGCCGTCAGTTTTGTCGTAGATAAAGTCACGCTCTACAAGCAGGGCGCGATTTATTGCAGATTTGCCGTATTTGCTTCGTATCTTATCTATTGCTTTTTCCAGCCGTTCGCTTTTGGTATCTGTTACATCAAACATGCTTGTTTGTACAAACTCATCGGGGCAGAGGTTATAGACCGCCACCGATATTGCGCGCACTACACGCCCGATGGCAAGCGGCTTGTATAGCTCAAATGCGGCTTTGGTTATATGGTCCGAGGTGTTAAGCGGTGGCACGACGGCTTGCTTGGTTACGCCGCTAAGATCGGCGTATCTTACGTGTACCGAAACTCCGCTACCCTTTAGGCGTTGCTTTCGCATACGGGTGGCAACAAGGTCGCTTAGGTAAAATATCAATGCTTCGCCGTCCTCTAATGTTGTTATGTCACGTACCGCCGTCATGCCGTGACCAACGGACTTAACCTCGCGTGAGATGTGCGCCTTACGAACAGGCTCGCTGTCCTCCCCGCGTGCACTCAAAATCAGGTGCTTGCCAATTACGCCAAAGTGGGAGGTAAGCAAATGCTCGTCTGCCGCGGCAAGGTCACCGATAGTGTGAATGTTTAGCTTTTTCAGCTTTTCGCTGGTCTTTTTGCCCACCATAAGCATATCTGAGGCAGGCAAGTGCCAAATTTTAGATTTAAAGTTTTCGCGCGTAATTTCGGTTGTTGCGTCCGGCTTTTTTAGGTCGCTTCCCAACTTTGCAAAAACCTTATTAAACGAAACGCCCACCGACAGCGTCAATCCAAGCTCCGCTTTTATGCGCGCTCGTATGGCGTCGGCGATCTGCTTGCCGCTGCCAAACAGGCGAGTAGAGCCGGTCACGTCCAGCCAGCACTCGTCCGACCCGAATGCTTCCACCATGTCGGTATACTGTAAGTAGGTCTTAAAAGCCTCGTCCGAGTATTTCATATAGTGGTCGTAGTGTGGCGGCACGACGCGCAGTCCGGGACATTTTTGCTCTGCCTGCCAAATAACGTCACCCGTCTTTACGCCGTAGCTTTTGGCAAGCTCGTTCTTTGCCAAAACCACGCCGTGACGGTTTTCCTTGTTGCCGGCAACGGCGATGGGTAATTCTCGCAGGTCTGGATTAAGCAAGCATTCCACCGAAGCGTAAAAATTATTTAGGTCGCAGTGCAAAATTATTTTGTCCATATTTATAGTATAACACAAAAGAGCAAAAAGGTAAAGAAAAATTTTGCTTGCGTAAAAGTGAATGATATTTTCTGCATTTATAAAAAGCTTGACTAAGCATTTGACACGAAGATAATGAGATTTATACAGTTAGGAATTTTTTGTTATACACTTGACGAAAGCGGCGGCGGTGTAATATAATTTGAGGGTATGGATTTTCAGCTCGAAAGCAAATTTAAGCCCACCGGCGACCAACCAAAGGCGATTCAAACGCTAACCGAGGGGCTAAATAACGGTATCAAAAGTCAAGTCCTTCTCGGCGTAACGGGAAGCGGCAAGACCTTTACTATGGCAAACGTCATAAAAAACCTCAATCGCCCGGCGTTGGTGCTTGCTCACAACAAGACGCTTGCGGCACAGCTTTGTAACGAGTTCCGCGAATTTTTTCCCAACAACCGAGTGGAATTTTTTGTGTCCTATTACGACTATTACCAGCCCGAGGCGTACATCGTTTCGTCAGACACATATATCGAAAAGGACCTTGCAATCAATGACGAGATAGACAAGCTTCGCCATTCTGCCACCTGCTCGCTTCACGAGCGCCGAGACGTTATTGTGGTAAGCAGTGTTTCGTGCATTTACGGCTTGGGCGCGCCCGAGGACTATTACCGAATGAGCATTTCACTTCGCCCCGGTATGCAGATGGAGCGCGACGAGCTTATTCGCCGCCTTGTGGAAATCAACTACAAGCGTAACGACGTCGAATTTGTCCGTACCAATTTTAGGGTAAAGGGCGACGTGGTTGATATCTTCGTGGCTTCGTCCAGCGAGATAGCCGTACGTGTTGAATTTTTCGGTGACGAAATTGACAGCATAAGCGAGTTCGAGGCGGTAAGCGGCCACGTTATAAGCAATCTAAAGCACGTTGCGATCTTCCCTGCAAGCCACTATGCGGTGGAGCAGGAGCGACTTACTCGCGCGGCAACCATGATACAAAACGACCTTGACGAAAGAGTAGAGTTTTTCGTTAATCAGGGCAAGCTGCTTGAGGCGGAGCGCATAAAGCAGAGGGTGACCTACGACCTTGAAATGATGCGCGAAATTGGCTACTGCAGCGGAATCGAAAACTATTCTCGCTATTTTGACGGTCGCAGTCCGGGCGAGCCGCCGTTTACCCTGCTTGATTATTTCCCGGACGATTTCGTGCTGTTTGTAGACGAAAGTCACATGACGGTGCCCCAAATTCGTGCCATGTATCACGGTGACCTTGCTCGCAAAACCAGCCTTGTAGACTACGGATTCAGGCTTCCTGCGGCATACGACAACCGACCGCTTAGCTTTGCCGAATTCAATGAGCGCATAGGTCAGGTGGTGTATGTTTCGGCAACCCCGGCGGCGTACGAAAAGGAAAAGGCGGGCGGCGAAATTGCCGAGCAGCTTATTCGCCCCACGGGGCTTATGGACCCGCCCATCGAGGTCAGAAAAATCGAGGGGCAAATAGACGATCTGCTTAGCGAAATAAAGGCGACGGTGGCAAAGGGCGGAAGGATTCTTGTCACAACCTTGACCAAGCGTATGTCCGAAAGCTTGACCAATTACCTGTCCGAAAACGGTGTAAGGGTAAAATATTTACATTCGGATATAGACACGATGGAGCGCATACAGATAGTCAACGGACTGCGCCGAGGCGACTTTGACGTGATAGTGGGCATAAATCTTTTGCGTGAGGGCTTGGACATTCCCGAGGTAATGCTGGTTGCCATTCTCGATGCAGACAAGGAGGGCTTTTTGCGAAGCTCGTCCGCGCTGATACAGACGGTGGGACGT
>SVHR01000019.1 GCA_015055705.1 Clostridiales bacterium
CTTTGGGGGCGGAGCTAAAAGACAAATTTATTGCCGCAAATTTGGGACGCGTAGCAGATGTTTATGCCGAAACGCAAAGGGACGGACTAAGCGAGGGCTTTACGTCCAACTATATCAAAGTATATTCGCCGCTTGGAGTGGGCGAGCTTGGCAAGGTCAAGCTTGTAGCCCCCTACCTTGACGGCATAAAAGGAGAATTATTATGAACGACTGTGTATTCTGTAAAATCCGTGACGGCATAATTCCGTCACCCAAGCTCTATGAGGACGAGGAAATTTTTGTAGTGCGTGATATCCAGCCTATGGCAAAATGTCACTACCTCGTTATTCCCAAAAAGCATTTTAAGCTTTTGTCCGAAATGACGGCAGACGACCAGCAAATGCTTGGCAGAACGTTTGCCAAAATAGCAAAGATTGCTCCCACCTTAGGGTTAGAGAATGGCTACCGTATAATCATCAATCAAGGCGAGGACGGCGGTCAAACGGTGTTCCATTTGCATATACACGTTTTGGGTGGCGAGAAGCTTCAGTAACGGTAAGGTGTGCTTTTGTTCATAGCGCATAGGTCAAAATTTTTTGCAAATTCTGTATAAAATCGTTTGACAAAATTTATTCTAATTATTATAATACTTTGGAATCTAAGCTATTGAAGCAAAGGCGGTGTAATTATGTCGTATATTAAGGTTGGCGATACGGAATCCTTGGAAAGCGCACTCAAGCGTTTTAAGCGCAAGTGCCAAAAGGATAACATTATGGGTGACCTTCGTCGTAAGGAATTTTACGAAAAGCCGTCCGTAAGAAGAAAGAAGAAGTCCGAGCAGGCTCGTAAGCGTGGCTTCAAGAACTAATCAAAAAAAGTGAAAATATCTCAACCTACGTTGGGATATTTTTTTATGCCCGTATAAGTGTATGAACACAAAAAACGGCAATAAAAATTTTTTATTATAAGGTCGATTAGCATATAATAATTGTTGACAACGCGCGCGCATATAGGTATAATGATTATATCATAGTAAAAAGGTAGGATTTAATGAAGTTCTCTACAAGAGCAAACTACGGACTAAGGCTGTGCTTTATGCTTGGGCTTGCGGGCGAAACGGTTTCGCTAACCGCGCTTGCCAAGCAGACAAGCCTAAGTCAAAAATACCTCGAGCAGCTGCTTTCAATGCTCAAAAAGGGCGGCGTTGTGATAAGCTCGCGTGGGGCATCGGGCGGTTATGCGCTGGCAAAAAGGCCGGAGGAAATTTCGGTCAAGGAAATACTCGTAGCGGTAGGGGATCACTTCGAGCTGGAGTGTGCCACGGGTGAGTGCCATGACAGCTACTGTCCCAATCGCAGAATTTTCGTTCGGCTTTTTGACGAGATGGACAAGCTGATGTCCTCCTTTACACTAAAAGATATGATAGACGATTACAAATGTCATTAAAGGAAAGAGTTATGAAAAGAGTTTATTTGGATTATTCGGCAACGACGCCGCTATCCCCATCTGTGCTAAGCGAAATGCTTCCGTACTTTACCGAGCAGTTCGGTAACGCAAACAGCATGCACGCCTTTGGACAGGAGGGTGCGTATGCGGTAGACGGCGCCAGACGCAAAATAGCAGAGCTTCTCGGAGTAAAGCCCACCGAAATTTACTTTACGTCGGGCGGCACCGAGGCTGACAACTGGGCACTTAAGGGCGGCGCACACGCATACAAAAGCAAGGGCAAGCACGTAATAACCTCCAAAATCGAGCACGCGGCAATTCTTTCGTCGGCGGCACAGCTCGAGGCAGAGGGCTACAAGGTTACCTATCTTCCTTGTGACGAGCACGGTATTATAAGACCCGAGTACCTCGAGGAAGCAATCACGGACGATACCTCGATTGTCAGCATTATGCTTGCCAACAACGAAATCGGCACCGTTCAGCCCATCAAGGAGCTTTGCGAAATAGCGCACCGTCACGGCGCGCTGTTCCACACGGACGCAGTACAGGCACTTGGCTCGATACCCGTAAGCATCTTAGACCTCGGCGTGGATATGATGTCGTTCTCGGCACATAAGTTCTACGGCCCCAAGGGAATAGGCGTGCTGTACGTTAAGGGCGGAATTAAGCCCGACAAGCTTATTGCGGGCGGCCATCAGGAGCGCACAAGACGAGGCGGCACTACCAACGTTCCCGCAGTAGTCGGACTTGCTAAGGCGCTCGAGGAAGCAATCGAGGGACTTGAAGCCAACTACAATCATATCAAGGGCTTGCGCGACTACTTTGTGCAAGAGGTCGAAAAGAATATCCCGTTCGTTGTCTACAACGGTCACCGAGATAGTCGCTTGCCGCAAAACGCAAACTTTGCATTCGAGTTTATCGAGGGCGAATCGCTTTTGCTTACTCTTGACCTAAGCGGTATTGCTTGCTCGTCCGGCTCGGCTTGCTCGTCCGGCTCGTTGGAGCCGTCGCACGTTTTGCTTGCAACCGGCTTGCCCATCGAGAAGGCTCACGGCTCTATCAGATTTTCGTTCGGCAAGGATACGACCAAGGAGGACGTTGATTACGTTTTAGAAACCCTTATCGGCGCAGTAAAAAGGCTTCGTGCCATGTCGCCGCTTTACGCAGAATATATTGGAGGCAATAAATAATGTATAACGAGAGAGTATTAAAGGAATTTTCCAACCCGCAAAACGCAGGTGAAATGAAGGACGCAAACGCAGTCGGCACGGTAGGCAACGCTTCGTGCGGCGATATTATGAAGATTTTTATGAAGATCAGCGACGACGGCGTTATCGAGGACGTAAGCTTTCAAACCTTTGGATGCGCGGCGGCTATTGCAACCTCGTCGGTAACAACCGCTATGGTAAAGGGCAAGACCATAGAGGAAGCCCTCAAAATCACCAACAAGCAGGTAGTGGAGGAGCTTGGCGGCTTGCCTGCTCAAAAAATTCACTGCTCGGTTTTGGCAGAGGAAGCTATCCGCGAGGCAATCAACAACTACCTTACCGAGTACAAGAAGAATAAATAGTATTTTTTTCCAATCCCACGTGTTACATAATACGCCATATGCTTGTGCATAATAGACACAAAGGAGGTGTGTTATGCTTAAGACTGCTTTTACGTTAGGCGTAGGATTAGGACTTGTGGGCGGCATGTTCTTGGTTAAGATGTGCCCCAAGGCGGAAAAGGTTGTTGACGACATTAAGTCCAAGGCGGAGTCGGTTATGAGTAGCAACAACAGCGGCTGTGAGTGCGGCTGCGATTGCGGTGAAAACAAATCGGCAAGTAGCTTCAGCGGCTGTGAATGTCAGCCCGAAAACAACGGATTGTAATACTTAAAGTAAAAAATACGGTTAAAAAATGCGCCTGCAATAGTGTTTAGCTTTGGGGTGCATTTTTTTGCTCATTTTTAGCGAAGTGTATAGAATTTTATTGTGCCTTGTCACAATTTTTGCTATACTAAGATAAAAGAAAAATAAAGGAGTAGCATTATGTCTGATTTTTTACAGCAGTTAAAGGATACGAGCGATAAGCGTAACGATACCGAAGCTATTTATAAAGAGATAGAAGAATTCGGCGAAAGATATTTTGATAATCTCGCCGAAAAAATGGTGGAGCAATTAAAAAAGCACATTCTCGATTTGGCAAAAAAGGATGAGTTTTCGTATGAGAACGGCAAAAGGGTCATAAAAGGATATTATAAAATAGAGGATATACATAAGGATATATACTATACGACTGATTTGGAGCTACGAAAGGAAAGAGAAATCTGGAAAAATACGTTACGTGAAATGAATTTAAGCTTGTCGCCGGTGCTTGTTTTTTCGGATAAGCCCAGCTACACCTGTAAGGACATTGTCACCGAGGAGCAAAAGAAGGTACTCTTTTTTAATGTAACCAAACAAAAGAAAATGAACAAGGTGTCCTTTTACTTGGACAAAAGCTTTGCAACAATCATAAAAAAATTCAAACAAAAGGCGGCAAGCGAGGAGATTGCTTTATCCGATTTGCGGTATTATTACAGATATATAGAAAGAGATAGAGAAACGGGTAAAAACATAGAATATAGTTATAGTAATGGCTGGATAGTATCCTTTACGGATTACGACAAAGTAGTAACACGTGAGTGGGGCTGGACGAAAAATAAAACAGTGCTTTCGTTCGGCTATCCCGAAATTAGCTTTAGCGTTGAGTATTAGGCAAAAGGACATTTTAGTTATAAATCAAAATAGCGTTTTATTTGTAATACGTCGGTTTTGTACAAATTCACGCTCGTGACAAAAATCTGCAAAACATTTTTTATTAGATATACAATTTTTGCCAAAATCAGTTTGCAAATGGCGAAAGTTGTGTTATAATACAGTCGGAGGTATTTATGCGTATTCTTGCTGTTGACTATGGCGATGCTCGAATCGGGCTTGCCGTAAGCGATCCACTTGGTATAATTGCCTCACCCGTAGGTACGGTTAAATCTGTCGGAATGCGTGGCGACGTCGATATGCTGTCCGCAAAGGCAAAGGAGCTTGGGGTGGCACTTGTTGTGCTTGGACTTCCGCTTAATATGGACGGAAGCGAGGGCGAGCGTGCCGAAAAGACGCGTAAGCTTGGTACAGTTCTAAGCAAGGTAAGCGGCTTGCCCGTAGAGCTTATTGACGAGCGTCTTACTACCGTCAGCGCGGAGCGAGTTCTTGACGAGGCGGAGATGCGTTGGGACAAGCGCAAGCGAGTGGTAGACACGATTTCGGCTCAGATTATTCTGCAAACGTACCTCGACAAAATCAAGGCGGCACAAAATTAGGGCTGCAAAGGAGTATAAAATTATGGAAAACGAAAACTGCGAAATTTTTGACGAAGACGAGCTTATTACTCTTTACGATGATAAGGGCAACCCCATCAAGTTTGTTGAGGTAGCTTGCGTAGAGCACGAGGGTAATTTTTACGTATTGCTTTCGCCCGCAGAGGAAGTAGAGGGAATCGGCGAGGACGAGGTTATTATCTGCAAGCTCGAGGAGCAGGATGACGAAACTCAGCTTATCGTTCCCGTAGAAAGCGAGGAGCTTATGAACGCCGTATTCGAGGAGTATCTTAGGACTGCTCACGAGCATTGCGACTGCGGCTGTGAGGATTGCGATGGCGAGTGTGACGGCGAATGTGACGGAGATTGCGACTGCGAGGGCGACCACTGCGACTGCGGCTGCCATAAGGAATAATAATCGCAAAAAAATTACAAAAAATACCGATTACGCATTAAAAACGTTTGCGTAGTCGGTTTTTTTATGCTATACTACCTTCGTTTGTAATACGCACCCTAGCGGATTCGTTTCCTGTTCCTCGTCCAAAAAATTTGTCAAGTTGGCGAGGGGAAAACGGAGTTGATGCAGGGGAGGATTAAACAGGAGGAAAACACATGAACATCGTTTCTATGAAACAACTGCTCGAAGCAGGCGTACACTTCGGACACCCCACCAGAAAGTGGAACCCGAAAATGAAGAGGTATATCTATACCGCACGTAATGATATTTATATCATTAACCTCGAAATGACCGTTGGTCTTATCGACGAAGCTTACAACTTTATCAAGAGTGTAGCAGATTCCGGCAAGTCCATTCTTTTCGTTGGTACCAAGAAGCAGGCGCAGGAAGCAATTATGCAAGAGGCTCAAAAGTGCGGAATGTACTACGTTAACAACCGTTGGCTCGGTGGTATGCTTACCAACTTCGTTACCATGCGTAGCCGCGTAGAAAGACTTAACAAGCTCAACCAGATGGAGAAGATGAACGAATTCAACGTTCTTCCCAAGAAGGAAGTAGCAAAGCTCATCGCAGAGCGCGACAAGCTCGAGGCTAACCTTGGCGGCGTTAAAGAAATGAGAACTTTGCCGGGTGCATTGTTCATCGTAGACCCCAAGAAGGAGCACCTTGCAGTAGCAGAGGCTCGCAGCCTTGGTATTCCCATCGTAGGTATCGTTGATACCAACTGCGATCCGGACGAGGTTGACTACGTAATTCCGGGCAACGACGACGCAATCAGAGCTATCAAGCTTATTGCAGGTGCAATGGCAGACGCTGTTATCGAGGCTCGCGAGGGTGAAGAAGGCCTTGCCGCTATGAGACAGAAGGAAGCTGAAGAGGCTGCTAAGGCTAAGGGTGAGGAAGCACAGGCTGCTACCGAAGAGCCGGCAGAAGCTATCGAAGCATAAGGAGGATTATTATAATGGCATTTACAGCTAAGGACGTTGCCGCACTCCGCGAAAGAACGGGCGCAGGCATGATGGATTGCAAAAAGGCTCTTACCCATACCGACGGCGATATGGATAAGGCTGCAGAATATCTTAGAGAACAGGGTATCAGCGTTGCCGCTAAAAAGGCTTCGCGTATTGCAAGCGAGGGTGCAGTAGTTGCTTACACCACCGCTGACGGCAAGGTTGGCGCGCTTATCGAGCTTAACTGCGAGTCCGACTTCGTTGCTCGTAGTGATGCGTTCATCGATACCGCTACCGCAATCGCAAAAGCAGTTGTAGAAACCAATCCCGCGGATAACGACGCTTTGCTTGCTACCAAGGTAGGCGGCGAAACCGTTAATGAGCTTATCACCGCGGCTACCGCTAAGATCGGCGAGAAGATTTCCTTCCGCAGATTCGTAAGACAGGAGGGCTGCAAGGAAGAGGCTTACATTCATATGGGCGGCAAGATCGGCGTATTGCTTGATATCGAAACCGACAAGAACCTCAACGACAACGCTACCTTCAACACCGTTTGCCACGACATCGCAATGCACATTGCTGCATTCGCTCCGCAGTACACCTACAACGAGGAGGTTCCTGCAGAGGCTGTTGAGCACGAGAAGGAAATTTTGGGCGCACAAATCGCTAACGACCCGAAGAACGCAAGCAAGCCCGCCGCTGTTATCGAGAAGATGATCGTAGGTAGACTTGGCAAGTTCTACAAGGAGGTTTGCCTTATCGATCAGGAATTCGCTAAGGACTCGTCCATCACCATTAGACAGCTTGTAGAGAAGACCGGCAAGGAGCTCGGCGCAAATATCACTCTCAAAAAGTTCACTCGCTTCGTAATGGGCGAGGGTCTCGAAAAGAAGAACGAGAATTTTGCTGAAGAAATTGCTAAAATGCAGAATAAATAATTAAGAATGTGGACGCAGCTTTGCGTCCACTTTTTTAAGGGGCGCCCCTAATGTTGATACTGCTTTGCTTTGTTACGGCACGGCAGTTCAACGGTCAAAATAAAAAGGAGAATAAAATGTACAAACGTATCTTACTAAAAATCAGCGGTGAAGCACTTGCAGGCAAGGATGGCAACGGATTGAATGAAGAAATGGTAGAAAAGGTGGTCAGCCAGCTTGTGGCTCTGCGCGAAAAAGGTACGGAAATCGCCATAGTAGTGGGCGGCGGCAACTTCTGGCGCGGTAGACAGGGCAAGAATATGGATAAGTCCACGGCTGACTATATGGGTATGCTTGCAACCACGCTAAACGCTCTTGCGCTTTGCGATGCAATCGAGTCTAAGGGCGTGCCGGCAAGAGTGCAAACGGCAATCAATATCAACGTTGTAGCCGAGCCGTTCATTTTGCGTAAGGCGCAAAAGCACCTCGAGCGTAAGCGCATAGTAATCTTTGCTTGCGGAACTGGTAATCCGTACTTTACAACCGATACGGGTGCCGCGCTTCGTGCCGCACAAATCAAGGCTGACGTGCTTATTATGGCTAAGAATATCGACGGCGTTTATGACAGCGATCCGCGCACCAATCCCGAGGCAAAGAAGTTCGATAAGCTTACCTATATGGAGGTAATGAACAGAGGTCTTTCGGTTATGGACCTTACGTCTATCACCATGTGTATGGAAAACCATATTCCTATCATTGCATTCGGTCTTGGCGAGAAGGACTCCATTATTCGCGCGGGAATGGGCGAAAAAATAGGTACGCTTATAAACTAATCAACCAATTTTGCCAAACAAACTAGCAATTTGCTTGTCATTATTCGATATTTTTGATATAATAATAAGAGTACATACATCAACGGAGGGAAATTATGGCAATAGCTAACCCACAGGTAAAAGAAGAATTTGATAAATATGAGGCAAAGCTTAACAAAGCCTTTGACTTTTTGAAGAACGAATTTATGGCAGTTCGTGCAGGACGCGCAAACCCCGCTATTCTCAACAAGATTGTTGTTGATTATTACGGAACTCCCACTCCGCTTTCGGGCATGGCAAACATCACCGTTCCCGAGGCGCGTATGCTTTGTATCTCGCTTTGGGATACCTCGATGGTAAAGGAAGTCGTAAAGGCAATTATGGCGTCCGATATCGGTATCACACCGTCTGATGACGGCAAGGTGATTCGTCTTGTGTTCCCGCAGCTTACCGCAGAGCGCCGCAAGGAGCTTACTAAGCAGGTAAAGAAGATCTCGGAGGACAGCAAGGTTACGCTTCGCAATGAGCGTCGCGACATTATGGACGTACTCAAGAAATTCAAAAAGGATAGCCTTATCACCGAAGATGAAGAGAAGACGTATGGCGCAGACGTTCAAAAGACGCTCGACAGCTATATCGCCAAGGTTGACGCATTATTAAAGGATAAGGAAGCGGAAATTCTTGAAATCTAAAAAAACCATAAAGCACATAGCTTTTATTATGGACGGCAACGGCAGGTGGGCTTCTAAGCGCCATCTGCCGCGCAATTTAGGACACAAAGAGGGCATTAAGGCAATGATGCGAACAGCAAAAGCGTGCAACAAGCTCGCCATTCCTTACGTGTCCTTTTATGCGTTTTCGACCGAAAATAAAAACCGTGACAAATCCGAAGTGGACGGGCTTATTTCGCTTATGCGTGAGCACCTTGATTCGATTGCCGACGACTTGTCGCAGTTTGGTGCAAGGTTAAACGTTATAGGTGACATTTCGTACTTTGATAGCGATTTGCAAAATAAGATAACTAATGTGCAAAGGAGCACTCAAAATATAGAGGATAGAGTAGTAAATATCGCCCTCAATTATGGCGGCAGGGACGAGCTTATTTACGCGGCTCAGCAGTACAAGGGTAGCAAAATCGATAGACCGTTATGCGATTTTTTGTACACGGCAGGTCAACCCGATCCGGATATTTTGGTACGCACGGGCGGCGAAAAGCGACTTAGCAACTTTATGCTGTATCAGCTTGCGTACACGGAGCTCTTTTTTTCGGATACCTTTTGGCCGGATTTTTCGGACAAAGAGCTAAATGCGATAATTGACGAATATTATAATAGGGATAGGCGTTTTGGTAAATGAACAATCTTAAAAAAAGACTAATAACAGGAAGCTTGATTTTTGCGGTGTTCGTGGGCGTAATTTTGCTTACGCTTTTGGTGCATTGGGTGTTTTTTGACGTGTTTGTGCTTGCACTTGCTACCATTGCCGCAATCGAGGTAAGTAATGCAATAGGATCTAAGTTTCCTAAGCCTGTTTTGCCAATCGCGCTCGTTACGTTAGTGCTTGGCTATGCGGGCTTTGTTGTGTCACAAGAGGTGTGGGATATAGGAGGTATAACCACGTTTTTCAGCGTCGTTCTCGTAATGTCGCTTATACTCGTTTTCGTGTCCGTTTTCCACAAAGACATTGGCACTAACAACGTGGTAAGCACCATGTTTGTGCTTATTTACCCAATATGTGCGCTTATGTATATGATGGGATTCAACCATATGCACGAGCCGTACAGAGCAAATGCGATTTTGATGCTTTTTGCAGTCTCGCCGCTTACCGATACCTTTGCTTATTTTGTGGGCAGTACCCTTAAGGGTAAAAAGCTGTGCCCAAAAATCAGCCCCAACAAAACCGTTTCTGGTGCGATCGGCGGTCTTATCGGCGGCGTACTTGCAGGAACTCTTTTGTTCTTCCTTTCCAAGACGGGAGTGGGTGCGGCACTTGGCATGGGCCCGCTTAGCAACGGTGCTTCAAATTGCATCAACTTTATATGTGTGGGACTTGCTTGCTCGGTGGCAACGCAGGTCGGCGACCTACTCGCCTCGTACATAAAGCGACTTGTGGGCATCAAGGATTATTCCAATCTTTTGCCCGGACACGGTGGCATTATGGACAGAATTGACGGAATGATCGTAGGCGCAGTGGTAATATTCTTGTATTTTTCGATTCTTATGGCAATATGATAAAAGTAGGAATTTTCGGTAGTGGCGGCTCAATCGGTACGCAAGCGCTGGAGCTTATAGCGCAAAGCGAGTGCCTAAAGGCAGAGGTGCTGGTGACAAACAGCAATTTGGATTTGCTTATAAGTCAAGCAAACAGGTTTCACCCCTCGGCTGTGGGATTATTGAGCACCGCAAATTACGACAGACAAGGGCTTGGCAAACTGGCTAACATCAAATTTGCGGCGGGAGAAGAGGCGTATGCACTGTGCGACAGTTGCGACGTTATTTTGTTCTGTGCGGTGGGTACGGATATTTTGCCCGCACTCATACGCTACGTAAGACTTGGCAAAAAAATTGCGCTCGCAAACAAGGAATGTCTTGTTTCGGCAGGCGAAATTATTATGGATATGGCGGCAAAAAGCGGGGCGCAAATTATTCCCGTGGACAGCGAGCATTCTGCCGTTTGGCAATGCCTTAGGGCAGGCAAGGCAGATGAGGTGCAAAAAATCGTGCTTACGGCAAGCGGTGGCAGGTACTATACTTATTCGATAGACAAGCTAAAGACCGTAACGCCCGACGAGGCAATCCGCCACCCTAACTGGAAGATGGGCAAAAAGATTTCGGTAGACAGTGCAACTATGATGAACAAGGCTCTCGAGCTTATCGAGGCAAGATGGCTGTTTGGCACCAAAAACGTAGACTACGTTATTCACCCCGAAAGCATTATTCATTCGATGGTGGTGTTCCGCGACGGCGCGGTAATGGCTCAGCTTTCCCAGCCCGATATGCGACTTCCCATTTCGGTTGCGCTGAGTTATCCGGATAGAGGGCTAAGCGGAATAAAAAACTTCGAGTTCGATCGCACGCTGTCGTTTTTGCCAAAGCGCGAAGACGTGTTCTTTGCTCCAAGGCTTGCGATGGAGTGTGTCGAAAAGGGCGGAACGTCGGGCACAATTTTGGACGCAAGCAACGAGGGTGCGGTAAGGCTGTTTATGCAAGGCAAAATTGCCTTTACGGACATAGCGGAAATTGTAAAAAACGTTATGACGTCAGCCCAAATTGTATACGGCGCATCGCTTAGTGATATAATTGAATTGCATAAAAGTACGGTAAACGAAGTAATAAAAAAATACGGTCATTAAGGAGCAGAAAAGATGAAAATCCTTTATATAATAGTCGCTATACTTATTCTTCTGCTAATGATAACAATCCATGAGTTTGGGCATTATATTGCTGGCAAGCTTTTGGGATTTAAGATAGACGAGTTTGCTATCGGCTTTGGCCCCAAGCTTTTTTCTAAGACCAAAAAGAACGGTGAGGTGTTTTCCATACGTGCGTTGCCGCTTGGCGGCTTTTGCGCTTTTGCAGGCGAAACGGACGAGGAGGCAATTCTCGCTCCCGAAAAAATTAAAAGCGAGCCTAAAGCGGAAGATGCGGAAGCAAAGGCAGAAAGTAAGCCGGCGGAAAATCAAGCTACACCGCCGCAAGATCCTCGTGGAAAAAATTTCAACGATCAGCCGCCATGGAAGCGTATAATCGTGCTGATGGCAGGCGGTGTTTTCAATCTGCTTTCGGCAGTTATTTTTGCGTTCATTTTTATCGTCGCAGCAGGCGCAAGTACGCCAAACGTCGCTACGGTATATCAAAGTATTGACAACGCCGCCGTTTGCGCGTTAGAAAGCGGTGACAAAATTCTCGAGGTTGACGGCAAGGAAATCGACTTTAACTATACTCTTTCGGACGCACTCGAGGGCAAAAAAGAGGGCGACGTTCTTGACATTCTCGTGCTTCGTGACGGACAAGAAATGACCGTGTCTACAAGCATTCGCGAGTACGATACGACTGTTACCAACGAGGACGGCACCCCCATTACTGCAATAGGTATGGGCGTTGGACTGCTTTACGAAAGGGCGACGGTGGGCGAGGCGTTTAAGTATTGCGTTCCTTATACCGCCGAGCTGTCGTGGATGATTCTCGGCGCGTTTGGCGACCTTATTACGGGCAAGGTGCCCATAAGCGAGGTTTCGGGCCCCATAGGTACGGTAAACCAAATGGCAAATTACGGCATGCAAAGCTGGGCATACTTCTTGCTTTTGATGCCGCTTATTGCCGCAAACCTGGGACTATTTAATCTTTTTCCCATACCTGCGCTTGACGGAGCAAAGGTGGTATTTACCGTTATCGAGTGGATAAGGGGAAAGCCCATCGACCAAAGGATAGAGGGAATAATTCACTTTGTGGGACTTGTCGTTTTGCTTGCCCTAGTTGTCATTTTGGATATGTATAATCTAATTTTTGTATAGTGCTATGACAAAAACAGTTTACGTAAAAAATACGCCCATCGGCGGCGGTAGCCGTGTTACCATTCAGTCAATGACTAACACCCCTACCGCTGATGTGGAAAAAACGAGTCGGCAAATCAGCCGTCTTGTAGCCGCAGGATGCGACATCGTTCGCCTTGCGGTAAGTAGCGATGCCGAGGTCGAGGCTTGCAAGCAGTACATAAAAGACTTTGACGTTCCGCTTGTAGCCGATATTCAGTTCGATCACCGTCTTGCGGTGGCGTGTAGCGACATAGGCTTTGCCAAGGTGCGCATAAACCCCGGCAATATCGGTGGCGAGGACGGCGTAAAAAGGGTAGTACAGGCTTGCAAAGCCAATCGCACGGCAATCCGTGTGGGTGTAAACGGCGGCTCGCTTGAGGGTGGCGTAATAGGCGGCGGCGCAGAAGCGTTGGCTAAAAGTGCGCTAAAGAGTGTGGACAAGGTGCGCTCCTACGGCTTTGAGGATATTGTTATTTCGGTAAAATCAAGCGACGTTCGCACTATGATAGAGGCTAATCGCTTAGTTAGTCAGGCGTGTGATTATCCGCTTCACCTTGGCGTGACCGAAAGCGGTGACGTTGAGGGTGGAACACTAAAATCGGCAATAGGTATAGGCGCTTTGCTTGCCATGGGGATAGGTGACACAATAAGAGTGTCGCTGTCGGGTGACCCCGTAGAGGAGGTTAAGGCGGCTCGAAATATTCTCAGAAGCGTTGGACTTGACAAAAGCTTTTGCGAGCTTATTTCTTGTCCGACCTGCTCAAGGTGCAATTATGACCTCGAGGGTACGGTACGCGAGCTTCGCCGCTTTACAGACGGCATATCAGTTCCGCTTAAGGTAGCGGTTATGGGTTGCATCGTCAACGGACCGGGCGAGGCGAAAAATGCCGACTGCGGTGTGGCAGGTGGCAAGGACAGGGCGGTATTGTTTTGCAAGGGCGAGATTGTAAAAACGGTGCCGCAAGCAGACATACTACCCGAGATAAAAGGCTTAATCTCAAAAATTTTGGCGGAGAAAAATCAGTGAACGAATTGTTAAGCAGCTTAGAGGAAAGAACGGGCGAAAATCTCTCGGACGTTAAGCTTTCCGATATAAACGCTTATATCAAGCAAAATACGCTCGAGGTTATTTTGGTATGCCCCGAGAGTAGATTTGACGAGCTTAACAAAAGGACCCCCGAGCTGACAAAGGCGCTGGCAGAGATTTTAAGCACGACCTTCAAGGTAAGACTCAAGGTTAAAAAGAGCTATTTTGACGAGGCGTTTTTTACCTATAATCTGCTTGAATTTTTGGCAAATCATCCCATAATAAAAAACAACGTCAAAAGCGGCAGTTTTATTTTTGAGTACACCGATGACGGCGTTCGCGTAAAAATAGAGGTTCCGTCCACAATAGCGGACTACATCACCGCACGAAAAATATTAGACCAAATCAACGCCTATGCGTTTACGCACTACTGCGAAAAAATAGTGGTAGAGCTAAAGCCCATCGAGCTGGAAAGCGAGGAGATCGTTTTTGAGCTGCCCGAAACAAAGCTGGTTTACGACTACGAGGGTGGCAGAAAAATCAAGGTGGAAAACGTTGAGCCGTTTATCGGCGAAATCATATACGAAAAGCCGAGCTATATCGTGGACGCAAAGCCCACGGACGGAATAGTTTTATGTGGAAGAATCAAGGAATTTACCGAGCGCAAGCGTACTCCCAAGGAGGGCGACACCGAGGATAAGTTTTTTTTCAAATTCCGTTTGGAGGACTTTACCGGCTCGGTGGACTGCATATACTTTCCATCAAAAAAGACGCTTGACAAAATAAGGCTTCTTCGCGACGGAAAAGAAGTGGTAGTGTACGGCGCTATCGAAATGAACACCTTTCGCGGAGTAACCTCTATGTCGCTTCGAGTAAGATACATATCCCTTTGCACGCTTCCCGAGGAGTTCAAGATAAATCGCGCAAAGATGTCTTTGCCCGAAAAATACACATGTATCTTTCCGCAACCGTACGAAAGCTTCGAGCAGGACGATATTTTTAGACAAGCAGACGAAATCCCGAGGTTTTTGCTTAACAAGGAGTTTGTGGTGTACGACTTCGAGGCCACGGGACTGCTTAACGAAAATCCGCGAATAGTGGAAATCGGCGCAGTAAAAATAAAGGATGGCGTCATTACCGAAACGTTTGAATGCCTGGTTGACCCCGAATGTCTTATTCCGCCAAAAAGCACCGAGGTACACGGTATAACGGATGCTATGGTAAAGGGCAAGCCGACTATAAAAGACGTAATGCCCGACTTTTTCAAGTTCTGTTATGGCTGTATAATGGTGGGACAAAACACGCTCAATTACGATTGGCCGTTGCTTCGCGGCATAGCCGAGCCGATGAATATTTATTTCGAGAACGAGCAGCTTGATGTTATGGTTCTTGCAAAAAAATATCATCCGGAATTCGCAAAATACAATCTCGGATATATGGCAAAGCAGTTTGGCTTTGTCAATGAGGAAGCGCACCGTGCGCTTTCCGATACGGTAACTACGGCAAAAGTATTCAAAGAGATATCAAAAAAGATGTAAAATCACCTCAAATTGGTAAAAAGTGATAAAAATCAGTTGCATTTTACTTTTTGCTGTGATATACTAATTATGTTATTTAAGCACGATGAGAGTAAGCCTTGCGGCTTGCTCTCAATCATTATGGAGCAAAATGAACGTAGTAGAGTTAACAAAAAAGGCAGTAAGCGGCACTCTTACCGACATGGGCTACGAGCTTGTAGACGTAGAATACGACAAGCAGTACGGTCAGATGACCCTGACGGTGTACATTTATAAGGAGGGTGGCGTAGATCTTGACGATTGCGAAAAGGTTTCGCGCGCGCTTGACCCCATACTCGACGAGATTAACCCCACGGGCGATGAGCCGTACTCGTTCAATGTGTCGTCCCCGGGACTTGACAGACCGTTCAAGACTCAGCGCGACTTCGAGCGTAATTACGGCGAAGAGGTAGAGGTAAAGCTGTATGCCCCGCTTAAGGGCAAAAAGGTTTACGAGGGCGTCCTAAAGGAAAAGGCGCAAAACACCTTTACCATAATTTGCGGCGAGGAAGAAATTACCATAGAATGTGCAAAGGCGGCGTTCGTAAGGCCGCTAGTAAAATTTGAATAATCGGATAATCAGATTTTGACCAAGGCAAAAACGCCTATTTAAGGAGGAAATAATCTAATGAAAAGTCAGGACTTTTTTCTTGCGCTTGAGGAGCTTGAATCAACCAAGCGTATAAAAAAGGAAATTTTTATCGAAGCTTTGGAAACGGCGCTTGTTATTGCTTACAAAAAGCATACCGGCGATGCTAAGGCGGTTGAGGTTAAGCTTGACCCCGAAAAAAGCACTATCGACATTATAGCGTTCTTAGAGGTAGTAGAAGAGGTTGAGGATAAGGATACCCAAATCAGCCTTGAGGACGCTCGACTTATAGACAAAAAGTACAAGCTTGGCGACAAGGTTGCCGAAAAGGTTGTGGCAAAGGACTTTGGACGTATCGCGGCACAAACAGCAAAGCAGGTTATTATGCAAAAGCTTCGCGAGGTAGAAAGCGAGCTTGCTTACAGCGAGCTTTCGCAAAAGGAAGGCGAGCTTATTACCTGTGTAGTTCGCCGTATCGACGGACGCAACGTTTACGTGGAAATCAACAAGCTCGAGGCGTTGCTTATGCAGCAGGATCAGGCTCCGTCCGACCGCTTTAACGTGGGCGATAGAATCAAGGTTTTCGTTAAGAAAATCAAGGCAGGCAGCCGTGGCCCGCAAATTACCGTAAGTCGTACCGTAGCAGGCTTTGTAAAAAGGCTTTTCGAAATCGAGGTGCCCGAAATCGCCGCAGGACTTGTTAGCATCAAGTCTATCGTGCGTGAGGCAGGATATAGGACCAAGATGGCAGTTTACTCCGAGGATGGCAACGTTGACGCGGTAGGTGCTTGCGTCGGCAACAGAGGTATGCGTGTAAACGCTATTGTAAGCGAGCTTGGCGGCGAAAAAATCGACATAATTCCGTGGCATAACGATCCGCTTGAGTTCATTGCTCGTGCGCTTAGCCCGGCAAAGGTATCGATGGTAGAGGTTGTAGACGAGGCAGAGCGTAGCGCAAGAGTAGTCGTAGACGATAATATGCTTAGCCTTGCAATCGGCAAAGACGGTCAAAATGCTCGTCTTGCTGCCCGTCTTACCGGCTGGAAAATAGACGTTAAGTCGTACAGTAACTACATGAAGATGCAATACGAAAACATCGAGCAAGCTCCTCAGCTTAGCGATGAGCCTCTCGAGGAAGAACTTGGAGAGCTTGACTAAATGAAAAACACGCCACAAAGAATGTGTGTTGCTTGCAGAGAAATGAAGGATAAGTCGCAGCTCGTGCGTGTCGTAAAATACGGTGACGAAATAAATGTAGACCTTACCGACAAGGCACCGGGCAGGGGCGCGTACGTGTGCAGGTCTAAGGAATGCGTGGATAAGCTTAAAAAGCGCAAGATGCTTAATAGGGCTTTTAGATGCGAGGTTCCCGAAGATGTTTACGCTCGGCTGGAGGTGCAGTATGAATGACAAGGTTGCCTCGCTTATAGGTTTTGCCGTAAAATCGGGCAAGATAATCTATGGGCTAGAAAGCTTAGAGGAAGGCAAACGCAAAAGATATCTTATTGTCTGCTGTCATACGCTGAGCGAGCGCGCAAAGCTAAGCGTCAAAAAAGTGGCACAACGTGATGGCGTTTTTATTGTCGAAACAAAGGCACGCAAGCTTGAGGACATTGTTTATAAAAACAATTGCAAGGTCATCGGCATTTCCAACAAGCAGATGGCAGATGCGATAATAAATTTTATAACAGAAGATTATTCACTTATTAAGTCGGAGGAAATTTAATTGACTACTCAAAATCAGACAACGCAAACAGAAAAGGAAGGCGTAAAATACGAAAATATAAAACGTCTTAAGGTCCTTATGGCGCAAGAAAGCGAGCTTAGTGCGCTTATTTCGGACGTAAAAAACGTTAAGCGTAAGATTGACGAGATGCTTACCTCTTTCCGCGCAGCAGAAAAGAAGCTTAAGACGGCGCAAAAGGAAGAGCCGCCTGTAGCTGAGCAGCCCACCGCAGTGGCAGAGCCGCAAAAGCAGAAGCAGGAGGCAAAGGAAGCTGTACGCCCCGCTCCCACAAAGGAAGCGCCCAGCGTAAAGCAGCCCGAGGCAAAAAAGGCTCCCACTCCCGCACCGGCGGCAGAGAAGCAGCCTGCTCCG
>SVHR01000020.1 GCA_015055705.1 Clostridiales bacterium
GCAATGCTCCAAGTGCAACCGGAGCTGCCGAAACAAAGAAAAGCGCAAAAATTAGCCAAGCATACATTCCAAACGTAAAGCCTGCACTCATTCCATAGCCAAGCAGTAGCGGCAACGTAAAGGTATACGATCTGCCAAGCTCGAAAATGTAGTACACCACAAGCTTAGAAAAGAATACCATATCGCCGGTTACGGGCAACGTAACAAGCACTCTGTTGTCATCTGCAAAGTACAGCGTTTGCATAAGTCCGCTTGTGCAGGACAACACACTTAGCACAAAAATAATTGTAAATATAATAGCAACAATACCAATAGGCACAACGTTGCCGATCGAAAAAACACCAAGCAACGCCGCATAATAAAACAGCAGATACGAAATAGCGGCAACGGCAATAAAACGTAACGCCAAAAAGACCACCTTGAAGATAGCTTTTCTTTTTGTGGAGAACGCCGTCCTATCCATTTTGTCCTTAAGCTGCATAAGCACCAGCGAAACAAAGTGCTTTAGCTTAGCCTTTAATGGAATTTTTGCCTTAAGCTCTTTCACCTAACTGCTCCTTACCTTTTTTGTCTGCAACGATTTGCTGACGTTTTGCATCACTTTCCTCGATGGTTTTAAGATAGAAGTCCTCGAGGGTGTTGTTTTCGTTAAATTCGGACACACTGCGGGTGCACAAAATAGTACCCTGCTTGATAATCGTAATTCGGTCGCAAATGCGCTCTACCACGTCGATGATATGGCTGGAGAAGAATACGATATTGCCCGCCTTTGCGTGGTTTTTCATGCATTCCTTAACCTGATAAATGCTGTTGGGGTCAAGACCCGTAAGCGGCTCGTCAAGAATCCACAGCTTGGGATTGTGTACAAGCGCCGCCATGATAGCGATTTTTTGCTTCATACCGTGCGAGTACGTGCGCATGCTGTTGTCAAACGCGCCCTCTAACTCGAACAGCTTAATAAAGCCCTCTATGCGCTCGTCACGCTCTGCCTTGGGCACGTCGTAAATGTCTGCTATATAATTGATGTATTCTCTGCCCGTAAGGCGCTCGTACAAGGCGTAATGGTCAGGGACATAGCCTATTTGCCTTTTTGCTTCCACAGCTTGCTTTTCGGCGTCATAGCCGCACACCTTTATAGTGCCCTCGGTAATGGGCTGAATTCCTACGATACTCTTTATTATGGTTGACTTACCTGCACCGTTGGGGCCGAGGAAGCCGAAGATTTCGCCTGCATGCACCTCGAGGTTGGCATTACGAACGGCGTAAACATTGCTTGCTCCGTATCGCTTACCGAAGTTTTCGATTATAAGCTTGTCGGTTTCTTCCGTATACATAGGTTCTGTCATTTTCCTCCCGTTAAGTTTGCTAAGTAGCGCGTACTTATCCTGGCGATAGGCGCGGTTGCGATGATGCATATCAAAATGCGAATCAGCTATTGCAAAAAACTGCTCGTATATAAACCACATTCCAAACGCTATTCCCACGTACACAAGGAAGAACAGCAGCTGATATATCGGATAATATACAAATTTCAACTCACCTATATTGAATTTCCACGTAAGGTCACGCGTTTTTTCTGCCCATAAGCCAAGCTTGTCTACAATAAAGTCGCTGTTAAGGAAGAAGTAGTCTACGCTTCCGTAGTTGCTGAACCAGCCGTTTATTATGAGGATAAACACAAAGTAAATCAAAAAGCCTACCATCGAATAAATAAACTGTCGAAGCTTGGGACGCTGGAAAATTTTTAGCGCAACGATAAGAAGCGGCATAAAGAACGCGCAATAGTGATTGGTCCAAAACAGCACGAGATGTGTGCTGAGTACGTTTGTTCCGTCAGCGTAGTTGGGCATCGCCATAGCGAGGAATGCGCCCATAACGTTGATAAAGTACGTAAAGTAAAACAGCTTGTCCCACTTAAAAATCAGGCAAAGGGGGACTATATACATTGCCGTGTTGCAAAGGTGCAACGGCCAATGAGTAGGATTAAGAAAATCCGCAAACGTATAGTTGAATGTGTACGACGTCATGGTTACAAGACTTAGGTAAACCATCGAGAAGCGTATTACCTCTTGACTTTTGTTCCTTAGTCCAAAGTATATCGCAAGCGGTATTATAAAAGCAAAATAAAGAAACACACGATGCTCGGGTGTAATTCCCTTTATCTCGATAAAGCCCTTGGCATAGCCAAACAAAAGCTGCAGGGTGTACGGAGGAAGCGCCGCTATTACAACAGGCAAAAGAGAAAGCAACAAATTGACAAGCTCACTCTTTGATATTTTGAAGCTTCTGTTGCGAAGCCACGCAAAAGCACAGATGGTCAGCCCTATACCTATTTCCAACGCCATTGTAACGGACGAAAGATTAAGCTCACCGCTTGCGCCGCAAAACAGCTTTACGGACGGAATAACGAGCAAAAGCCCCATTGCAAAAACAGGTGTTGCAAAAAACTTTACAAGGTTGTTGATGTTTGCAAAATCAAAGAATACGTAAAGAACTGTAATAAACAGCGCGGCAATCTCCAGCCACATAAAAATACCGGAAAGCGCTACGAGCCACGGCGCCACCGTGGGAAAGCTAAGAGCCGCAACGTCCCAAAGCGCTCTGTCGCCTGACAAATATCTTATCGCAAAAACGATTATCAGTGCAATGATGGGATACAGGTATTTGCCCTTGGGCTTTACAAACCTCTCACGCTTTGCTTTTTTATTATTTGGTATATGTTTTGAGGATACGTCATCGTAATTTTCATTCTCGCTTGCTGTCGATGATAGGTCAACATCGTCTTCCCTTTTGCGCAAAAAAGAAAACAAAAAGCGGAACTCGCCAACGTATCTTTCGAAACATACGAGCCCCACGGCTATAACAATGCCGGCCATAATCAACAAATAATACTGCAAGCCTATCCTTCCCCCTTTCAAGCAATATTACACAGTAATATTATACCACACTTACACAAAAATCAATTTAAAAACACCCAAAAATCAACAAAACCTTGCTTAGTTGTCCGATAAAATTGCACATTTTTGTTAAAATAATGATTTTGTGCTATATTTTTACACAATTTTGTCCAATAATATATGTTAAAATTAGATTTTTCGCTCCATAATTATTGTAACGGGGCCGTCATTATGCTGCAAAATTTGCATATCCGCGCCAAAAACGCCTTGCTTAACCTCTATTCCATATTCACGAAGCTTTGCCGCCTCGTACTCGTAAAGTGCTTTTGCACGCTCAGGCTTTTCCGCCAAGGTAAAGCTGGGACGGTTGCCGTGCGAGGTATCCGCGCACGGGTGAACTGCGAAATAAGCAAAATCGATCCGCCCACGTCGGCAAGCGACTTGTTCATTTTGCCGTTTTCGTCCTCGAAAATTCTCATTGCGGCAATTTTTTTTGCCATGTAGTCGGCTTGCTCCTCTCGGTCCCCTGCCTCAACGCCAAAATAAACGCAAAGTCCTACGCCGATTTGGCTGATAAGCTTATCGCCAACGCTAAGCGTTGCACTTTTGACCCTTTGAATAACCGCTTTCATTCTCTAATCCCCCATTCTTTTTGCGTTGCCGATATAGCGCACGGGCTTGCCGTCAACAAATTCGATTGCGCTGTCGTTGCCTATTGCGTAGGCAAGATCAAAGCCGCTTGCCACCACGTTAAACTCCGGTCGCTCGTCGTAGTGCGGACAAGCAATTCCGCGAAGCCAGCCAAGCGCCGGAAGAACCTTGTACTCCGAGCTTTGTCCGCGCATAATATCGTAATCGGTGTAGGCATTATCGAACCAGCACACCGCACCTGCGCTTAGTCCGCAAATAATTACTCCGCGCTCGTAAGCTTCAAGCAAAAGCTTGTCTATTCCTCGCTCGCGCCAAAGGTCAAGCATAAATTTGGTATCGCCGCCGCCCACGTAAATACAGTCCGCCTTTGCAAACTTTGCTCGGATATTCTCGTCGTCGTTTTCACCGTAAACGAGCAATCCTACCTCTGCTTTTATGTCAAATACCGAGGTATAGGTCTTGCGAAAGCTGTTAAAGTACGGCATGCTGTCATGGCTTGCCGTACCCAAAAATAACGCCGTTCCGCGGTTTGGATACGCGTGCTCCTTTATGTATGACGCTATAATTCTATCTATTTCCAGCGTGGTTTTGTTGCGAATTTCGCCGCCGCCGATTGCAATAATTCTTTTTTGCATAATCTTCCCCTTTATCCTATTGTATCAACTTGCACGCCAAAAGTCAAATGCATGAACACCTCGCCGCAAATGCACATAAAATACTGCTAATGGAGGTTTTTATGGCGAACGCAGACAATTTTTACATAGGCGCAAACGACGAACACGGACAATTTCCACCCACCGTCGGCAAGCGCACACCCATCATGCCGTACATAGGGAGAAGCTTTTACGAAAACGAATTTAACAGACCCGCTAAGTATTACTTTTTGATTGCGTGTCTAAGAACCGGCTTTAACGTATACGATGTTAAGCCCGAGCTTAGCGACGTATCCATCAGCCAAAGGGTGACGAGAATCAACCGCCAAGGGCTTTCGCGACTGGTAACATTCGCCTACAATGCGGCGGCAGATGGCTCGACCTTTTCTTCGCCAAGCGGATACGCCGTTTACTACTCGCGCGAGAACTATTACAGCACGCTAAGCCGTTTGCTTGCCTACGACGTGTCGGCAGGACTAAGCGAGGAAATTCCGCTTCGCAATCTCGGCGTGGGCACGCTTACCGAAATCGGCGTTTTGCGCTCGGTAAACTGCCCCGCGGTAATTGCCGAGTGCGGCTTTATGACCAACTTTAACGAAGCCAAGCTTATGGTTGACCCCGACTTTCAAGAAAGCTGTGGGGACGGCGCGTGCATAGGAGTATGCGAGGATTTGGACGTAAGCTACGTTCCGCAAATTTATTACACCGCACTTCCCACCCTGCGCCGAGGCAGTCGGGGCAAAAGCGTGCAAATTCTTCAATGCTACCTTAACCTTTACGGCGAGGAGCTTACCGTCGATGGCGCTTTTGGCGGCGCCACCGATACCGCTGTGCGTGAATTTCAAGCGCAAAACGGACTTACCGCCGACGGCATAGTGGGTCGAAACACTTGGGCATATCTTACTCGGCAAATGCCCTTACCCACCTTGCGCCGTGGCAGTCGGGGTGTATTCGTTCGGTACCTACAGCAAAAGCTGCTTTCTAAGCTTTATCCCGTGGGCAATATTGACGGAGTTTTTGGTGGAGCGACGCAAACTGCGGTCGAGCAATTTCAAGAGGAAAACGGCTTAGATCGTGACGGCATAGTGGGCAGAATGACATGGTCGCGCCTTACTCCTCTTGGCGGCGGCAGACCGTTGCCATAAGCGGTTTTTTGTCCGTATTTTGCTGTTACTGTGCAAATAAAACGGATATACGTGCTTTTGTTTTTATCGCAAAGTAAGTAAGACGATTATAAATACACCGCAAAAATCGCAACCAAAAAATACGGAATACCTCTTTTGAGATACTCCGTATTTTTGCTTTTTTGTGATGCGCTCTTACTTGTTTGCACTATGATTTTCGATTTCTTGCACAAAATTCAAGTATGCTGCCCCCACGGACTGAGCCTGCCATTTTTTGATTATGCGATATCCAATGGGCGAAAATGCGATTTCCATAATCAGCTCGGCAACCGCACCCGTCAACGCACACATCGTGCACTGAATAAAAGTCCAATGAAAGCCGTCCCAAAAGATGGGCGCAAAAAACATAAACACAATTACCGAGAAAATGAGATTATCCAAAAACTGTCCGATAAAAGTAGATACGTACGTTCTTGTCGCAAAGGCGAGCTTTCCGTCGGGATTCTTCCTAAATCCCTTGCCTATCATCCAATTAAGTGTATTGTTTATTACCGCCGAAGCAAGGAAGGCAATCGTGCTGCCAAGCAAAATAAACCACGTTCCGCCAAAGATACCGTCAAATGCCGTGTAGTCGTTTGCGTTGGACGGGATTATACTTGCAACGAAGAATATAAGGCAGGTAAGTAGGTTTATTGCCGCCGCAAGAATTGATATGCGGTTGGAAGCCTTTGGTCCAAAATGCTTGGTGATTATATCCATACACATAAAAGACAGCCAAGATATCAATATGCCGCCGTCAAGGGCAATCCAGTCAAGCTGCAATAACGTCTTGTTTGCAAGCAGGTTCATGCAAATTACGCTTACAACAAACAGCGTAACCACCGTCACCGGAATTGACCTAAGCAGTAGCCTGAATTCCTCTATTTCTCGTTTTATCTTTTGCTTCATATTTCCTCGCCTGTCCATCTTCCCTTTTGTTAATTTAACAATATTATATCATACAAATACAGCATTGTCAATATAGGCTTTTGTGAAATACCGAAGTCGCGTTTAGAAATAAGGATATAAAGCTTTAGTAAAATTTTATATACCCAAATAAAAAACACGAGAACACCTAAATGCTCTCGTGTTTATACTATTAGTATGTTTTGTTATTATTTAAGAAGCTCAAGCTTGCCGGTGAAGTGACGAAGCACAGGAGCTTCCTCGATAATCTTAAGGCCCTTAATCTTATCTGCGTTCTTCTTAACTTCGATAAGAGCGTCTACGATGATATCAAGGTGAGCGCGGGTGTATACACGGCGTGCGATGCAAAGTCTGGTAAACTCGAACTTGGACTGCTGCTCCTCGTGAGTTACGGGGTCACGGTCGAGCATGTACGAGCCGATGTCGCAACCACGGATACCTGCTTCGATATAAAGCTGAACGGTAAGAGCCTGTGCCGGATATTCATACCAGGGTATATGCGGAAGCATCTTCTTTGCGTCAATGAAGAGTGCGTGGCCGCCTACGGGTGCCTGATATGCGATGCCTGCTTCGTCAAGGCGAGCAGCCATATACTCGAGCTGACCGATACGGTAACGGAGGTAGTCCTCGTTGATACCTTCCTTAAGACCGATTGCAAGAGCCTCGAGGTCACGACCCGACATACCGCCGTAGGTAATGAAGCCCTCGAAGGAGATACAACGCTGCTTGATTACCTCAAACACCTTCTTATCTCTTGTACCAAGAAGACCGCCCATGTTTACGATAGCGTCCTTCTTAGCGGACATGGTGAAGTAATCTGCATGAGAGAAGCACTCACGAATAATTTCCTTGATGGAAGCGTTCTTGAATTCTTCCTCGCGCTGCTTGATAAAGTATGCGTTCTCTGCATAACGTGCCGCGTCGATCATGAACGGAATGCCGTTGTCGTGAGCAATCTTGCTTGCCTCGCGAATGTTAGCAACCGAAACGGGCTGACCGCCTGCCGAGTTGTTGGTGATGGTCATAATGATAACACCGATGTTATCCTTGCCGTATTCCTTGATAAGCTCCTTAAGCTTAGCGCAATCCATGTTGCCCTTAAACGGAACTCTTACCTCGGAGTCAAGTGCCTCGGGTACTACGCAGTCAACGGGGATACCGCCTGCCATAACGGCATGACCGCGGGTAGTGTCGAAGAACATATTTGCGATAGCGTATCTCTTACCTTCCATAAGGATGGGCAAAAGCACCTTTTCTGCCGCACGACCCTGGTGAACGGGCTGAATGTACGGAATACCGAAGATATCGGTTGCGCTTTCGATAACGTGCTGGTAGCTGGTAGCACCTGCATACGACTCGTCGCCCATCATAACGCCTGCCCACTGCTGTGCGCTCATTGCGTTGGTACCGCTGTCGGTAAGGCAGTCGATGTAAACGTCCTGAGAATTAAGACCGAATACGTTGTAGTGAGCTTCCTTAATCTTCTGCTCGCGCTCTGCGCGGGTAAGCATATTAAGGGGCTCTACGCTTTTGATTCTGAAAGGTTCAGCAATATAAGTTGGTTTCATATCAATCTCCTTCTAAAATAATTTTACGGTACTATTTTAGCATTAAATTCCACAAAAATCAACTCATTTTTGTACCATTTATACTATTTCAATGTTTATTTTGTAATCGACTTGTACTTTTTTTACGAAATCCTCTTGTGCACCGTAAATTTTGTACATTGAATTACATTGCTTATAAAAGGCGTTTTCGATTCCGAGAGCGTCTACACCAAGCTCTAAGCCTTGATTTATTGCCTCCTTGATTTGGTCTATTATTATTTCCTCGACGCGACTGCGCAGCGCTTCCATCGCCTCGTCCTTAATCTCGCCGTCATGGCTTTGACTCATATTAAAGGTGGACTCCATCTCCAGCTTTATTTTGACGTCTGCCGTAATCACCGGCTCGCCATCAACAAACTCAGCCTTTAGATTACCCTGCTTTCGGCGCACCTGCATGGGTACGTGCGAAATAATAGTGTTTCCAACGCTAACGCTGTCCGCCTCGAAGTACCCCTTGTTGCTTTTGTGGTCGAACATGCTTATTCCCTTAGTGCCAAGCTCGGACATCTTTCCCACCGCCTTGCCGTCCTTGAACATCATAGAAATTTCCAGCTCTTTTAGCTCGGGAGCTTCTTCGCCTCCGCCACTGCCGCCCTGCGAGCCGCCACCGCTGCCTGATCCGCCCTGCGAGCCGCCACCGCTACCGCCGCTGTCCTCGCCGCCGCCGCTGCTTCCGCTACCCTGTTGCATCTCGAAATCTATAAGCGGAAGCGCAGTTGACGCCGAGGGTAAATTGCTCTCAGACAGAAAGGCTAGTGCAGAAACCGTGCGTACGTTAATTGATTTTTCGGAAAATGCCGCAACATCGAATATTGCCGCACCATTGGTTTGAGTATGCTTATTAAGCTTGTCCATAAAGTCCTTTGCGCTTCCTTCACAGCTAAAAAGCGATATTTGCGGACTTATCATACCGCTGGAAAGCAAGTAATTAAGCTCCTCTACAAAACCGTCCTTGCATATCTGCTCACCCATAATTATTATGCCGCAGTGTGCAAGCTCTATGTCCTGACCGATTTTTACGGACAGCTTTTCGAACGCTTCGGCAAGAGTTTTTCCGTCCTCCTCGACAACGAGCAGCTTTGACGAGCCTTGAGCAAGCTGTTGCGGAATGGTCATTTGCACGAAGATTTGCTTTTTGCCCCCGCTATTGTCAAATGCAATTACCGATACCGCCGTCTTTGTTTCTATGCTTGGAGTATCCTCAAGCGGAAAGAGAGCTATAAGCGCAAAAAAGACTATCACAACGATTTTAAGAATAAGAATTCTGCGTTTGTACGTCATTTTCATTTTTCGTTCTCCTTTTGTTGATTATCGATACGACAAGCACCAGCACGGGCAAAATGATTTCTATGGCAAGGCACAGCCATCTTGGCCAGCCCGTGCCGAGATTAAACAGCTCGGTCTTATTGTTAAAAAAGAATTGGCTCATTATAAAAAGGATTATCGCCACTACTATCCCCCACGTAACAGAGCTTCCTCTTTCGACGATATCGCCGCAAAACTGCGTAATTGTAAAAAAGGTAAGCGCAATTTGCACAAATATAGAAATCATTAAAATGCAAAATATGGGGATATCAAATCTACCAAAAAGATAACTGCCCGACGAATACACCACCATATTGCTTATGTTGTGTCCGTAGTCTATAATTGCAGGGTAGTCGCCATACGCCGCAAACAGCACTATAGCAAAATACATAACTATCGCGCCCGATATTCCGCCGGTAAGCATTCCCTTTAGCACTAACCGCTTGCGTTGCTTAACCTTGCCCGTAAGCCCCAGCAAAACCGCCACATCGCCAAACCACATAGGGAACATCGCCATATTGGTGGCAATTTCGGCACCGTCCGCCGTGATAGGCATAAGTCCGCGCAGGTCAAGGTTTTGGATAGTGAGCAAAAACAAAATTCCCAATGCCGCAAGCACGAACGGAAAAAAGATTTGTGCCATTCTGCTTAGTGGCGTAAGCCCCTTGTAGCAAAAAAAGACTAAAAGGGCAAGCAAAAATACAAAGCAAACAACGTATTTTATGCTGTTTAGCATGCTGGTGGTAAAAAACAGCTCTACCTCGCCGCACATCATAATAAGCTTGATAAAAAGCAGAACGCAAAACACCGCCAAAATAACCTTTGCAATCACCTTGCCAAGCGCATTACTAAGCACCTCGTACAACGTTTTTTCGGGGTTAAGCTTTATTATGAACAGTATCATAAGAAGTATAACCAGCTCGAAGGCAACGTAAATCGCCATGCCTATCCAGCCGTCTCTGCCTGCATATTTTATAAGCAGTCCAGGCGCCATAAAAATCTTCAGAGCCATCACGGCAACAAAGACAAGCACCGAAAGCTGACTACCGTCTATTCGTTTTCGCATATATCCTCTCCTTGCCTAACATTGTTTACGTTAGGAATAGATTTTGGTCTCGTGCTTAGCGTAGGTATAGGTGCACGCACGATAGCGTCCTTAAGATCGTCACCTACAAGCGGCGCAAACGGTGCGGTGTACGATACGCCAAAGCTATCCAGACTGCACATAAGGTATATAAAAAACATTGCCGAAATAATAAGTCCAAAAAAGCCCAAAAATCCACCCGCAAAAATCAAAACAATTCTAATTAGACTCATCGTTCCCACCTCGTTGGGTACGGTATACAACGAAATAGAGCTTAGTGCCACCACCATTACGGCAGGCGAGCTGATGATGCCTGCGTTTACCGCAGTTTCGCCAAGCACGAGCGCACCTACTATACTCATAGCCATACCCACGGCACGGGGCATTCGCACGCTTGCCTCTCGGATAATCTCAAAAAGCAGCAGCACAAAAAGTATTTCGGGCAATGGCGGCAAGGGTATGCCTTCGGTTGCGTTCATTAGCGTCGTCAAAAAGCGCACCGGTATGACCTCTTGATGGAACATTTCTATCGCAACAAAAATCGCAGGCAACGCCACGCCGAAAAACAGCGCAATAAGGCGCATTATTCGCAAAAAGGTAGAAAATGCATTTCTTTCGTAATAGTCCTCGCTGCTTTGTATGTCCTCGATAAACATAAACGGTACGGTTAGCACCATGGGCGAGCCGTCCACGATAAGCGCTACCCTTCCCTCGAGCAGCTTTGCACACACTACGTCAGGCTTTTCGGTTACACCCGACTGGTGAAAGATGGAGAACGGATGATCCTCAAGCAGCGGCTGAAGATAGTGACTGTCAATAAGGCAGTCGATATCTATTTTGTTAAGTCGCTTTCGTACTTCATCGATAAGCTCGGGCTGAGCAATAGTCGAAATATACACAAGCGCCACATTGGTTGAGCTTACACGCCCTACCCTATACTTTTCGATACCAAGGGCAGGCGTGCGCAGTCTACGCTGAATGAGTCCAAGGTTGGTACGCAGATCCTCGATAAAGCCCTCTCGCGGTCCACGCATAACCGTTTCGGTGGGCGGCTCCTCTACCGAGCGTTTTTCATACTTTCGCACATTGATTTGCAATACGCCGTCATTCGCAAAAAGCAAGCCGTCACCGCTAAGAAGCGACTCCATAGCCTCCGCCTCGTCGTTCACAATTTCTGCCTCGGTGGCGTGCAAAACGGCATCCTTAATTTGTGTGGCAGTGCTTGCATCCGCGCCAAAGCGTTGCAGAGCCTTTATCATACTGCGTACGGCAAGCCCGTCCGTAAGCTCGGGCGCAAACAAAAGCTTGTACGTGCTTTTACCCACCTTTACGTCACGAACAACTATATTTTTATCCGTTGCAAATTGTCCTAAAATCTTCTCGTAATTCATATTTAGCCTTATTATATGTAAGTTTTTGTATTCCCATACGACAAAAAAATGAGCATACGCTATGCCCATTTTTTGTTAATTTTGATTAAAATGCTATTTATCCGAGCCTTCGGGTAAAAGCGAAAGCGGACTGATATATTGGCCGTCCTTTTTTGTTTCGAGGTGTAAATGCGCGCCCTCGTTCTTCTCGGTTACCATCGTTTCGTCAACGGTGCCTATAACGTCACCTGCACTTACCGACTGCCCTGCTTCTACCTTTACGTCGGTAGAAAGCGACTTGTAAATTGCCGTAACGCCGTCCTTGTGCTTAATGGTAATCACGGTGCCCTCGAGCGTCGTTGATTCTACGCTCTCTACCGTGCCGCCAAAAATTGCCATAACCTCGGCGCCCTTTGCCGCAATAAAGTCTACACCGTTGTGGGTGCGCCACTGCTTAAGCGTTTGATTATAAACCAGCTTGTCCGAAAAATCCTGACCAAGCGTGTACTCGCTAAGCGGCATCACGTATTGCTGAGCTTGATCGTTGCTCGGCTCAATAATGCTGGGACCATCCACCGGCTCGTCACCGCCTGCGGGAAGCGTTACGACAAGCGTAATAATCACCGCTACCAAAATCAGTCCCACGCCCACAATAAACGCAATAAGACTTTGTTTGTTCTTTGCCTTCGACCTTGTATTATAAGTTTTCATACCTACCTCCTGACACAACGATTATTGACACTTTTTGCTGTCTTATACGTTGAATATAAAATTATTTTATAAGACGATCTCACAGCTAGTAGCTTCCGTACAACAGTGGCGTTCCTGCCGCCACGCCTTCTTCCTTTACTGCAACCATCAAATTTACCTTTTGTCCAAAAACCTCAACCGGCTTACCAAGACGCAGGCAATAAGCATAAATAATCTGTATGCCGTCCACCTTTTCGGAATGCACCACCTTTCCGCAAAGATTATCTACTATATCCTCGGCAACGGCAAGGTCTGCACCATCTATATCTATCCTGTGCGCTCCGTCTATAAGAAGAGGTGCTTCTATCCTTATCGGGTCGTACTCGCCTACCGAAATTTCGCCCTTGTACCCACAGCCAAGCAAACCGTTGTTATAAAGGCGTATACCCATAACAAGCAAGCACACGCCAAAAAGTGCCACTAATCTTCGCATAGCAAGGATTATTGACACTTTTAATTTTTTTATACAACATTTTGTTAGCTTCGCATTCCACAAAAAGTCAAGCTTTTTGCGGGAGTCCTATTTTTGTTCCGGCGCTTTTTTAGCGCATAAAAAGCACAATATGCAAAGTAACTCCACACCAAAATCACCAATAAAAAATGTGCTTACAAGTATTTAACCCATAAGCACGCTTTGCTTAAATTTTTTATAAAATTATACTTCCCTTAGCCGCAAAAATCGGAGTCTTAATGATTTCATTGATTTCTCCCTTTTTTTGCTTTATATGATGCGTATTGTATTTTCATCAATCGTTTCGTAGGTAAATATCGAACCACACCACGTTGTTGCAATAAAATTTTTGCCCTTCGTCATCGGCTTGCTAAAGCAATAAGCTATAATCTTAACGACAAAGTCACCTTTTTCTTTACAAAAAAATTCTGCGGGTATGGTGTTTTCTTCCTTATGATTGTAAGTGGTTCCTTTCCAACGGCTCATTCTAAAACCGTATTCTTCCATAAAGGCTTCTTGCTCGCTAATTTCCTTTACAAAATAGTGATTTTCAATTGTTTTATAATCCGGAATTTTCGCTCCGTTCATAATATCACTAACATATTCTTCTGTGCAAATATATAGCCCAAAAAGGATAGACTCGTTTTCCTTGCTATTGTAATGAACTTTCGGGTCTGGATAATTTTTCTCGTTGTATCCAATATCATATAAACCGTAATAAATATCAAAGGCAACGTTATCTTTAGTAAAAGTATCTGTTTCAGATCTCGCTCCAATTGTTATTAACGCAGACTTAGGTAAGGACTCAAAGCCTCTTTCAATTTTATATTTCTTCTCACAGCCCGTTACCACTAATGTCGATATGAGTAAGATTATTACAACCTTAAATAAAACTCCTACTTTTCTTTTTATAAACCCATGCATAGTATCACCATCCTTTTTACTATATTTTACCCTACGATTATCATCATGCCTATCAAGGTCAATATCTTTTTCATATCGCTACCGCCTCTATATTTTATTACTAATTAATATATATTTTACCACACAATTATCACATTGTCAATAGGCGTTTTTGTAAAAGTTTATATTGCGCCGAGATTGCTTCGCTACGCTCGCAATGACATGCCCCCATTAGATCGCATGCGCGTGGGGGATGACAGTGGGGGGCAGGCACAGCCTGTTTTGGGCGCGATTGTGGTTATCCGCTAAGCAAGCCTATTCTTGCGAATAAATAAGAACAATAAAAAATTTTTTACAGTTTGCAATAGTCATTCTTAAAACTCGCACTATAGCCGCTTTTTATACAAAACCGCCCTTAAAAATATAAGGACGGTTGTTTATTATATAAATTCTATTCCGAAAGGCAAAATAACAGCGGCATGAGCCGTGATTCCAAGCTCTTTAAGCTTAGCTACGTCATCCTCGGGGCAGTCAGACAGCGCATACACGGTAGAGCCACTACCCGTCATACTTGGGCACAAATTGATTTTTTCAAGCACGTCCAAGTTCTTTTGAATTTGACTGCTAAGTGAGCATGCCGAGCGTGTAAGCATATTGCCAAGAATAGGCCTTTTACCCTCTTTTAGCGCACGAATCAAGCGATCGTTATCCACATATCCGTCGCCGCCAAGGCTGTCGTATTGCGAGTATACCCTACTTGTAAGCACACCGTCTCCGCAAATATACACAAGAGAGTGCCTTGCCTTGCAATCAAAGAATTCTACCTCGTCACCGATTCCCATAAGCCGAGCGTAGCCTCCCCTCGTCATATACGGCACATCCGAGCCTACTGCCGCAGAAGCCGCCAAGCCGTCGCTTCCAAAGCCGTAAAGCTTACATAAAGCTACGATTACGCCTGCCGCATCGGCGGACGAGCCACCCATACCGCCGGCAAGAGGCAATCGCTTATCCACGGTTATATCCGCACCAAACTCACCAAAGCGGCTAATCAACTCGTTTACAGCGAGGTTAACCGTATTATTTTGTGGCGTAAACGGCGCATTAAAAGTAAGATTTATTTTATTATCGTTACGCTTATTTACGGTTATAGTGTCGCAAACCGACACGGAAGCCACCACAGAATCGAGGGTATGGAATTTTCCCCTTAGTCCCGTTATATTAAGCGACAAATTGATTTTGCCGTATGCTCTAAGCGCAATACTGTTCATACACTTATTGTATCATTAAATAGCACAAAAAGCAACAAAAACGCGGCAACATATCCGCGTTTTTGCGATTTCTAATTTCGTTCCAGCTTGCGATAGCAAATTACTCTTTCGCCGCCCTCAAGCGGAAATACAAGCTCGGGATTTTGCTCGGCTATGGTTTCGGGTGTGGTGCAAAGCCCCTTTGCTACCTCCCAAAGCGTTTCCCTTTTACTGCCTATATGAACGGAAAGAGCACTCTTGGGTGCAATCATTTGCTCGCCCTCGCTTAGGTCGGTAATAACCTCTATTTCTCTAACGCAACCCACGGTAACGCCAAACTGCAAGCCTACTCTAAGGTCGATTTCGTTGCCACGGCGAATTTTAGCGTTTACTGCAAGTGCCTCGCAGGTAGCGTAAACGGAGTCGCCTTCGCTTGCGTCTATCGGCTTAGATATCGAGAACGGGAGCTGAGCTTCTACAGAGTTTGCGGAATTTGATTCGCCGCTGAAATATACGATGACAGTGCGCACCAAGCCCTCAAGCGTAACCTTACCATCATTGGCATACGCCCCGGTAAGAATTACGGACGTGCCAAGAGGTGTGATTATACTGTCCACAATGGGAAGCCCCGAGTCAAGCGTAACACTTCCATCCGCCTCGTCCTCAAAATAGGTGTTGCTTTTTACACACGAAAAGCTTAGCTTTTCACGCGTTAGGTTAAGCTTATTCGTGGTCGAATATGTGTCCACTATAGGCATAAGCGTTCGACCCTCGTAAACGAAGCCGCTAGCCTCTACTATGTAATTTACGGTGACGGTTGTTTCCTCACCGCTGATAATCGAAGCAAGAGCCGAGTCGATGCGAACTGCCATTACTGCTTGATTTCCGCTTGCCGCACCGCTTGCCTCCACCTCGAAGCTGAACGGAGTAGTAAGACTTATGTGTCCTATTCCACCCTCGCCACGATAAATGATGTCGCTGACAATTTCGCCGTCAACGACCACAAAACCGCTAGACGCTATCGCTTTTTTTGCACACGCACGGCTTTCGATGGCTTCAATGCTAAGTGCAGAAACAGCCGCTTCCGCACTAACCTCGTGCATACCTCGAGCTTCGGACAAAACCTTAGTATATTCCATTTTGTCGTCACGGGTATAAATGCTGTCGCCGCCGCGAATAAGATACTTAGCGCGCTTAGGGGAAACGCCAAAAAGCTCCACCTCTACAACGGACGACAACTTTATCTCGCCCGTTGTTGCCGATACGATGTCTGTATCGAGCACCTTTGCAAAAACGCAAGGCTTGCCACCCACTATGGCGTCACTTGTAATTTTGTCCGAAAATTCCACAAGGCTGTCGATACACTTGTTTTCTCCGTCCACGCCGATATACAGCACTCTAAAATTAACCTTGCCTTTTATCCTCGCCTCTCCGGTAAAAACCTCGCTTGCCGATGCGTCCGCTATTGCCGAAACGCCCAGAACCTTGGTAATCTCCTCGCCGTGCGGCGGCACGAGCTTTGCCTCTGCCACCACCTGACCCGAGCATAACTTTTGTAATCCGTCACAAGCCGCAACCTCATAAATGGGTTCAAACGCCATATCTAATCCTCCAAAAAAATATATGTTTGTGCTAACGATATATTTTATAGCGAGAATGAGCCAAATATTACAACAATTTACTTTTTTTCGCTGATGACTATGTCGCCGCAAATTACGTCGCTATACGAGCAGGACAGGCGTGTAACGTTTTTTTCGCCGATTATGCTCATGGTAAACAGCGATGGCAGTATTTCGTCAATTTCGCCGTTGTATTTTATTATGCGTTTTCTGCCCTTATTAATCTTAATTTGCAGCATTTTGCCCTTGAGCGCCGTAATATTATCCCTTACCTCTCTTGTGCTTACCGCTTTCTTTTTCATAATCCACCTCGGTAAAGCAATTATAACCAAAACCGCTACAAAGCAAACATATAATATAGGGTAGCGGCGCTATTATAATTGCTCCTTTTTAACAAATGCTTCATGCACAAAGGTCGTGCTTTAATCCCTTCCTACTCGTAATGCATACAGCCGCGATAGAAGCTTGACCTTTTTTACGTAGTTTTCGGTTTCGGCAAAGCGAATTTCGCCGCCTCGCTCGAGCTAAAGCCTAACGTTGCCCTCGCCTGCGTTGTAGGCGGCTATCGCATAATCGCCCTCGAAGCTTTTTTGCAGGTAGCTTAGGTAATAGACGCCCAGCCTTATATTATATTCCGCGTCAAAAAGACGTG
>SVHR01000021.1 GCA_015055705.1 Clostridiales bacterium
ACTCGTCAAGCTCGACGAGGGCGGCTTCCTGCTCATCAAGGCGAAGCTTGCCCTCAAGTCGCTTACCAAGGTGCCAGTCGGCGGTATGAATAATCCTCATAAATCTCTCCTTTTGTGTACCTATGCCACCAACCCCACTACATATTGTAAGCAATTTTTGGTAGCATTTTTCGCTTGAAAAAAAACTCGATTTATGTTATTATACAGCATACCAAAATTTTATGCAAGTCTTTTTTTTTCGCGAGGTAAATATGTTCGCACGACTTTCCAAAGAAAAAAATATGTTTCGCCACGTACAGCTCGATAACCTTTTTGTTACCGAGTATATGCCGTACGCCCCCGAAAGCTATGTTAAGGTTTATATCGCAGGGCTTAGCATGGCGTTTTCGGAGGAAAGCACTCTCGACGGACTTGCCACGATGCTTGGGCTGGACAAGGCTACCATTATGGAAGCGTATGCCTACTGGGCAGAGCAAGGAATAATCAACGTTCTTTCTTCCGAGCCGCCTGTTGTCGAATATCTCGAGGTCAAGCCGCTTAGCTCGCAGGTCAAAAAGTATAGCAAGGCCAAGTACGAATCGTTTAACAATCAGCTTCACGCAATGCTTCCCTCGCGCACGATTTTGCCGTCCGAGTACAACGAATATTACAGTGTAATGGAGATTTTTCACATCGACTTGGGTGCTATGCTTGCCATAATTCAGTACTGCGTGCGCCTTAAGGGCGAAAGCATAGGCTATCCGTACATACTTGCCGTTGCAAAAAATCTTGCAAGCCAAGGCATTACCACCGAAGAGCGTGTCAATGAAAAGCTTAGCGAGCTTGCACTTTACGAAAAGGAGCTAACTGCTATTCTCAAGGCACTTGGCAGCAAAAAAAGCCCTGACCACAACGACAGCCAGCTGTACGTCAAGTGGACAAAAACGCTCGGCTTTACCCCCGAGGTGGTAATTCACGTAGCAAAGGAGCTTAAAAAAGGCGGTATGGAGCGCCTTGACGGCAAGCTTACCAAATACTACGAAAACCACGTTTTTTCAATCAGCGAAATCGAAGAATACAACGCAAATCGCGACAGACAATACGCCCTTACCAAGGAAATTAACCGCATTTTGGGCATTTATATCGAACAGCTTGACTACACCATCGAAACTTATATCACCAAATGGCAGGCGTTTGGCTTCTCGGACGACACTCTCGTTCTTATCGCCAAGTATTGCTACGCCCATGAAATGCGCTCGCTTAGCGTAATGGACGAAACGGTAAAGCGCTTCTACAAGCAAGGACTTCTCAGCGAAAGCTCTATCAACTCGTTTATGAATGAGGCGGTATCTATCGACGGCGAAATCCGTGCGCTCCTTACTCTCGCAGGCGTGACGCGCAACGTCACAACGTGGGATCGCGATTTTTATCACACGTGGACATACAGCTGGAAGATGCCCGAAGCGGTCATTCAGTACGCCGCGACGCTTGCCGTTGGCAAGGGCAACGCCATGGCGTACATTAACTCTATTCTCGCATCGTGGCACGAGCGTAACGTAAAAACGGTGGACGAAGCCAAAAAGCACAGCGTGGCTCAGCCAAAGGAAAAGCAATCTACCGTTACCCAAAAAAGCGCCGAGGAGCTTAACTCGCTGTTTGCTCACCTTAACCCGGAGGACATTTAGAAATGGACTACAAAAAGGCAATACAAAAAATAACTCAACAGCGTAGAGCCAAGGAAGCCGCAGCCGAGGTGCTTTATCTCGAGCTTTTGCGTTCATCCCCCTCCCTTTATGAGGTCGAAAAAGCCATACGTAACACAAAAATGGACATACGTAAGGGCAAAATCGTGGACAGTAGCGTTATTTCTGCGCTCGAAGAGCAACGCGAAAAAATTCTAAACGAGCTTGGTGTCACACACGAAATGCTTGCTCCGCCCTACTCCTGCACTTTATGCAAGGATACGGGACTTGTAGGCGGCAAGCCGTGCAGCTGTGCGATTGCGCTTTGTACAAGTGACGGAATGAACAACGTAAATGCTAATTTTGAAAATGCTGATTTATCCGTTTTCCCACAAAATGAGCAGGAGAGAATTTCACAAATTTACTCGACCTGCAAAATATTTTGTCAAAAATTCCCGACCACAAAGCGACTTAATATTATGCTGGTTGGCAAATGCGGAACGGGAAAAACCTATCTTGCCTCGTGCATAGCAAACGAGCTTGCAAAAAAAGGTCACAGCGTAATTATGCTCTCGTCCTTTGCGTTATCGCACCGTATGCTAAAATATCACACCACGTTTGACAGCGAAAGATTTTCGTATATCGACCCCCTTCTTGACTGCGATTTGCTTGTAATAGACGACCTCGGTAGCGAAAATATCCTAAAAAACATAACCGTGGAATACCTTTTCCACATTATCAACGAGCGTATGACCGCAAACAAGCACACCGTGTTTACAACCAACCTCGACAATGATTTGATACTCTCTCGTTACGGCGAGCGCATCTACTCCAGGCTTTTTGGTACAAAGCAAACAATAGGTCTGTCGCTCTCCGACACCGACCTTAGAAAATAAAATACCACCAAATTTTGTATCAGATACAAAAAAAAGAACCGATATTTCTATCGGTCCTTTTTTTGTAAGCTAATTTAATCTTAGAGATCGTAGTAAAGCTCGAACTCAACGGGAGTCGGAATCTTGTTGATCTTGTCAAGCTCCTTACGCTTCTTGTCGATCCAGATCTTGATAAGACGTTGCGGGAATACGCCGTCACGGGTAAGGTACTCGTGGTCCTTCTCAAGAGCAGTAAGCGCTTCACCAAGCGAGGTGGGAAGGTGCTGGATCTTTCTCTTTTCCTTATCGCTAAGGTCGAAGAGGTTGAAGTCGAACGGTCCCCAACCATTCTTGCTGGGATCGATCTTGTTTACAACGCCGTCGATACCTGCCATAAGGATAGCAGCGTAAGCATAGTACGGGTTGCAGGTTGCGTCCGGGTTACGAAGCTCGAAGCGCTTCTTATCGGGCGACTTAGCATAAGCCGGGATACGGATTACCGAGCTGCGGTTTGCGGTAGCATAACCGATGGTAGCAGGTGCCTCGAAGCCGGGAACAAGACGCTTGTACGAGTTGGTCGAGGGGTTGGTGAATGCGCAAAGGCTTGCAGCGTGCTTCAAGAGTCCGCCCATAAAGTAGTGAGCAGTTTCGCTAAGCTGCGAATATCCGTCCTTGTCGTAGAACACAGGCTTGCCGTCTTTAAGAAGCAACATATGAACGTGCATGCCGTTACCTGCTTCGCCGTAGATCGGCTTGGGCATAAAGGTTGCGGTCATACCATCTCTCATAGCCTCGTTCTTAATAACGTACTTAATAATCATGGTGTTGTCAGCCATAGCGGTAAGGTCACCAAGCTCAACCTCGATTTCTACCTGACCGGGGCCACCAACCTCATGGTGATGGTACTTAATTTTTACACCCCAATCCTCGAGGAGCATGCACATACGGCTGCGGAGGTCGAAGGTAACGTCCTGCGGCAAGCAAGAATGGTAGCCGCCCTTGTGTGCGGTGTGATAACCAAGGTTCTGCTCGTCGTCCTTACCCGTGTTCCAATCAGCTTCCCAAGCATCAACGTGGAACATAGATCTTTCGGGCTTATTCTCGAAAGCAACGTGGTCGAAAAGATGGAACTCGAACTCAGGTCCGATTACCATACGGTCAGCGATACCAAGCTTGCGCATATATTCTTCTGCAGCAAGGGATACGTTGCGGGGATACTGGTCGAATCTGCTGTTATTCTCGTCGATTACACGAACGTCACCCGACATAGTAAGGGTGGGGATTTCAGCAAACGGGTCAACTACTGCCGACTCAAGAATGGGAATGAACACCATGTCACTCTTCTCTACCGGCGCATAACCGTAGTTCGAGCCGTCGAAGCCGATACCGTACTTCATGGTATCCTCGTCGAATCTCGATACGGGAATGGTAAGGTGATGCCATCTACCGTCAATGTCAACGGTCTTGAAATCAATCATCTGGATTTCTTTCTCTTCACAAAAAGCCAAAACTTCCTGTACGCTTTTAAACATTATTACGCTCCTTTTTCACTTATTAGTGTAATATTATAGTCATTATACCACACTAAATAGACTTAGTCAAACCTTTTTTCGCCACTTTTCAGATTATAAAATAATATAAAAAATCCCTATAAAAAAAAACTAAAAAAATTTTAAAAAAGTATGTAAAAACGTTTGACATTCCTTATTCTATTTGTTATTATAATTAGGCTGTTTGAGCGCGTGGGGGCATAGCTCAGCTGGTAGAGCACCTGCCCTGCAAGCAGGGGGTCAGCGGTTCGATCCCGCTTGCCTCCACCACTTATTCAGCACAAAGGATTGTAGCTCAGTTGGTTAGAGCACCACCCTGATAAGGTGGGGGTCGGTGGTTCGAGTCCACTCAATCCTACCAATAAAATGTATGGAAGTGAGTATCTGCTCACTTTTTTTGTTACCCTTTTACGAGCGAAGCGAGTATAAAGTAACAAAAGGTGGTTTGTTAAACATTATTTACAAACCACTTTTTTCTTGCTTATTTACCATTCTTCATTGTGCCCTAATTTTTCAATCATTAACATTAAATCCGAATTAGATAAATCGCAACCCTCCTCATCTGATTCTTCTATCCTATCTAAAATACTAATTACACAATCTCTACAATCTTCATCAATCAAGAAGATATCCGAAAACCTTACAACATTTGCCCAATCCAATAAATCTTGCATTGTATATTTACCATCCAGACAAGAGTGTATTGCCTTAATAACAATACCCGTACTAACATTGATTTCCATATCGTCTAACTCAATTAAATAAGAACTGCATTTTTCTTTAGACGCGAATTCACTCCATGCAATATCACAATTTAGTAATTTTTGAACTAAGTCTTTATTCATAATTATTCCTCACTACCGTTGTTTATATATTCTGATAACGCAAATTCGTAACACAACCCATAATAGCCAATTATTTTTGAGATAACTTTTCCTTTTTCATCAAGGCTTCAATCCTCTCGCCCATTTTTCCATTTTTTATCTCCTTCATTGTTGCATTCATATCTCACCACACAATATGTAATTTATCAAGAAAAAATTGCCAATTTGGCAAGTTTTTATTAAAAATTTTCTTTAATAAAAATAAGCAACTATTAAACAACATTTATCACTTTATGCCGTCAATAACAAAAAACTTCAACGCGGATTATTTTCACGTTGGAGCTTTTTTCTATATTTCTATAAATTATTTACACATTATATATAATTATTATTTTGCCTTAGGACCTGCGGCAACGATTTCGGCAGGCATATCGGTGTACTTTGCAAAGTTCTCCTCGAAAAGTCCTGCAAGCTTATTTGCCGTAGCGTCGTAAGCCGTCTTATCCTCCCAAGCGTTACGCGGATTAAGAACATCAGAGTCCACGCCCTCGCACGTCTTAGGAATGTTAAGCCCAAAGAACGGCTCGGTTTCGTACTCAACTTCCGCAAGCTTTCCACTAACGGCGGCGGCAACGATTGCGCGCGTAGCCCTAAGGCTCATGCGCTTGCCCACTCCGTACTGACCGCCCGTCCAGCCGGTGTTGATAAGGTAAACGTCCGTGCCGAATTGCTCGATTTTGCTGCCAAGCATAGAAGCATAAACCTCCGAGCTAAGCGGCAAGAACGGCGAGCCAAAGCAGGTCGAGAAGGTGCAAACGGGGTCAACGATTCCGCGCTCGGTGCCTGCCACCTTAGAGGTGTAGCCCGACACGAAGTAGTACATAGCCTGCTCCTTGGTAAGCTTAGCAACGGGCGGCAACACGCCGAACGCATCCGCACTAAGGAACACGATTGTTCGGGGGTGCTTGCCCACACCGGGCACCACCTTGTTGGGTATAAAGTCGATGGGGTACGAAACTCTGGTGTTTTCGGTAAGCGACTTGTCCGTATAGTCGGGAACACGTGTGTCCTCGTCCACCACCACGTTTTCTACCACGCTGCCGTGACGAATTGCGGCAAAGATTTCGGGCTCGCCCTCTTTAGAGAGGTTAATACACTTTGCGTAACAGCCCCCCTCGATATTAAAGATACCGTCAGCCGACCAGCCGTGCTCGTCATCACCTATAAGCCCGCGGTCGGGCGAAGCCGAAAGCGTAGTTTTGCCCGTGCCCGAAAGTCCAAAAAAGAGAGCGGTGTCGCCGCTTCCGTCAAGCGCCATATTAGCCGAGCAGTGCATTCCAAGCACGCCGCTAAGGGGCAAAATATAGTTCATAACGCTGAACACAGACTTCTTCATTTCGCCGCCGTACTTCGAGCCTGCAATCAAAACGAGCTTCTTACTAAAGCTGATGATTATTGCCGCCTCGCTGTTTATGCCACACTCCTTGGGATCCAGCTTAAGTCCGGGCGCACACAAGATTGTAAAGCCCTCGGAGAAATTTTCAAGCTGCTCTGCGGTGGGACGAATAAGCATATTGTGCATAAAAAGGTTTTGCGAAGCGTACTCGTTGATTACTCTTATACTAAGCGAATATCTTTGGTCTGCGCCCGCAAAGCCGTCGAATACGTAAAGCCTTTCTCTGCCGCTAAGATACTGTGTAATTTTGGAATAAATAAGCTCGAAGGATTTTTCGCTGATTTTTACGTTTTCCTTACCCCAAGCAATCTTGTCCGAAACGCCTTTTTCGTCCACGATAAACCTATCCTTAGGAGATCTGCCCGTATACTTGCCCGTTTCGACCAAAAGCGCGCCGCTGTCCATAAGCCTGCTCGGCTCGGTGCGAAGCGCATGCTCTACAAGCACTGCGGGACTAAGGTTGCGATAGATATTCTTTACGCCGCTAATGTTATACTTTTTTGCTAAGTCCATAATAAACCTCCGTATTTATACCTAACATTATACTACCTATTTTTACCAAATGCAACTTTTTTTACAATAAAAAAAACCGGACATAAAAAATTCCTCACTTATACAAAGCGAAGAATAATGCTTGGCTGTAAGCAAATAATTTTACCTTAATTAAGATATACTGACAAAATCAACATTTATACGACCGCAAAACGCAGATACGTATAGTCATTTTATCGCAATCGCTATTTTTCAATCAAATCAGCAAGGTGCAAAAACTGTTCTTTGCTTAATGCCTCGCCTCGGATTTTGAGGTCCAGCCCTGCCTTAGTCAGCAGTTCCTCCGCGCCCTCACGGCTCAGTCCCATCGACTGCATAAGGTTGTTTACAAGCGTCTTGCGCCTACACGAGAACGCCGCACGAACAAGCTTATCAAAGGTTTTGCGGTTTTTTATTCCCTCGTGTATAGACAGCTTAACTACCGCACTATCTACATTAGGCTCAGGGAAGAACATCTTGCGGCTGACGTGACGGGTTATTTCTGCCCTTGCTCTACTCTGCACCGCCAAGGACAGCACGCCGTAATCGGGCGTATTGTGAGCCGCTATCATACGGAGCGCAACCTCCTTTTGCACCATTACGCTGAGGGAAATAAGCGGAAAATCGTTTTCCAAAAAGTAAAACAGCACGGGCGAGGTGATGTAGTAAGGCAAATTCGCCACCACCTTAAACGGCTTTTTTACGATGTCCTTCAGCTCGTCGGGCTTAACCTTCATAATATCGCGGTAAATTACCTTGACGTTGTCAAAGCCTCTAAGCGTTTCGCCAAGCACAGGCGAAAGCGATTCGTCAATCTCAAATGCAAAAACCTCGGCGGCCTTGCTTGCGATTGCACGAGTAAGCGTGCCTGCGCCCGGGCCGATTTCCACCACGGTGTCGCCCTCCTCTATCCCCGAATCTACAACGATTGCGTCAAGCAAGTTGGTGTCGGTGATAAAGTTCTGACCGAATTTCTTTTTTGTGACAAAGTTTTTTTGTCTTAATATGCTAAGCACGTTATCCATGCTCAAAGCATACCACAACAGCGAAAATTAGTCAACCGATATAGCCGTCAAGGTCGCCTAATCTTTTGAGAGTGGTCAGCATTCCGTTGCCCTTAACGATATCGGGCGAAAGCGCGATACACAGTGATAAGTCGGCACCAAGCCCAGACAGCGCATAACCGTCGTCAAGGTGAAGCCGCTTAAAAGTTCTGAACGCAAGCTTATACAGTCCCACATTGCGGCGTAGCTTTTCCTTTAGGTCCGGAGCATATTCCCGTAGCTTGTACTCAATAAGGCCCGCTTGCTTTGCGCTAATCTGTGGCTCCAGCATCTTTACGGCTCTATACTCGTTTGTGCCAAAAAACGAGGCTATTTGCTCTAAGCGGTAATTATTGTCCGGTGGCGACACAAAAGTGTGCCTACGTATAAGGTGTTTTTTGTACAAGCTTGCCAGTACAGCACCAAAAACAAACTGAAGCTCGCCCTGCAAAAACTCGTTTCCGTTAAGGCGCGCATAGCTTATGGCACATTGAATTTCGCCACTGCGAGTTACGGGCGCCGCCGAAGCAACAAGCGCTTGCTTTAACGCGGCGGTAAGAAGCGTTTCGCTAAGCCAAAGTGACTGCTTGCTCGCGCCGTCAAGCTCCAAAATAGTTTTTGCGGCAATGTCACTCAGTCCACCCATAACAAACGGACAAAAGCCCGTTTCTCCAAGCAACGCCGATACGTAATAATCAAACGCCGAGGTAAGCCTTGCGGCAATCTGACCGTAAAGCTGCGCCTTATCAGCGCAGGACAGCGGATACTCGGTGTCGAAGATATAAGCCTTAGGCTTGTTGACAACGTAAGAGAGCATCTGCCCACCGTCATTAAGCACACACAAGGGTGAAAGCGCAGTAAAGTCCGGAAGCGCCGCTACAACCACGGGCAAATCGCATAGGTGCGCCTTGTATTTTGCGTTGCTAATTGCCGCCGCCGAGCCCACCGCCAAAACAAGCTTGGTATCCTCGGGAAGCTGTTCCTTGTCAACATTCCTTTTATCGGCGTCAACCCTTATTGCCACTACTCGGTAGTCGCGTTTTATAGCGCCACACACCTCGTTACACAAAGCGTCGTCGTCATAAAAAACAACAACCTTGCTTAATAGCGGCGTTAACGCGCTCAAAAAAGCAGGTAGCTGCTTGAATGCGCCTTTTTCCAAAAGACAGCTCACGTCAAAATCGTGAACCGCTCCACAGTCGCACGAATGCTTGCCTGCTATCTCCTTATATCCTACCGAGCATAAATTTATCATGTCTGCATCATACACCATTACGCTATAAAATATATGACGCCTTTTGCCGAATTGCGACTTATAATAACTAAAAAAACGGCGATACGTATCGCCGTTCTTTACAAATCTATTGTTTATTATCTTGTAAGGTTTTGGTCACGAGCAGGTCCTACGCCCACCATCGCAACCTTTACACCAAGCGACTTTTCGATAAAGTCGATATAAGCCTTGGTGTTTTGCGGAAGGTCGTTGTAGTCACGCACGCCAGTAATATCCTCGTCCCAGCCGGGAAGAGTCTCGTAAATAGGCTCGCAGTCAGCAAGCTCCTTGATGTCCACGGGGAAGTCACGAAGCACCTCGTTGCCCTTACGGTATCCCACGCAAACCTTAAGCTCCTTAAGACCCGAAAGCGTATCAAGCTTGTTTACCGCAAGAGAGGTAAGACCGTTAAGCCTTACTGCAAAGCGCAAAATCACAAGGTCGAGCCAGCCCGTTCTGCGTGCTCTGCCGGTGGTCGTACCAAACTCGCCGCCGCGCTGGCGAATTGTTTCGCCGATTTCGTCGTCAAGCTCGGTGGGAAAAGGTCCCTTACCCACTCTGGTGGTGTACGACTTGCATACGCCGAGGCACTCGTTAATGAGCGTAGGTCCAATGCCTGTGCCAATACAGAAGCCGCCTGCGGTCGGATGCGAGCTTGTAACGTACGGATAGGTGCCCAAATCGATATCCAAAAGCGCACCCTGCGCGCCCTCGAAAAGAACGTTCTTGCCCGCCTTGATGGCGTCGTAAACAAGCACCGAGGTGTCGGTTACGAACGGAGCAAGAAGCTTTGCGTACTCTACGTACTCAGCATAAATTTCCTCATACGAAAGCGGCTCGCCACCGTAAATAAGGGTGATAATTTTATTTTTAAGCTCGACGTTAGCCTTAAGCTTCTCTGCGAAAATCTCGGGGTTGATAAAGTCGCACATTCTGATGCCGCTGCGCTCTGCTTTATCCATGTAGCACGGGCCGATTCCCTTTTTTGTGGTGCCAATATCACTGCCGCCGCGATGAGCCTCGCTAAGTCCGTCAAGCGCGATATGATACGGCAAAACTACGTGCGCACGCGCATCAATTCTGAGTCCGTCAAAGCTTTTGCCGTTCGCCTTAATGTTCTCCATTTCGGAGCAAAGAGATTTCGGGTCAAGCACGATACCGTTGCCGATAACACAAATCGTGCCGTCGTACAAAATACCGCTGGGAATAAGGTGAAGCTTGTATGTAGTGCCATCCACCACAACGGTATGGCCGGCGTTATTGCCGCCCTGAGACCTTACAACCACGTCCGCCTTAGACGCGAGAATGTCAATTATCTTACCTTTGCCCTCATCGCCCCACTGAGCGCCCACAAGTGCAGTTACAGCCATTTTGAACCTCCAAAGGAAAAATCACACTAATTATACTAACATTTTCCGCCAAAAATGTCAACATAATACGCGCAGTTTTTGTATTCATTTTACGCCTTTTACGTCCAAAACGATTGACAAATTCCACCCATGATAGTATAATCTAAACTATGGTCGTTGACTTTCACACACATTGCTACAAACCGCTGCTTGCCAAAAAAGCAACCTCGCTTATAGAGCCGGGTTCGCCTTACGGCCCGTACTATGATGGAACGGCAGAGGGACTGACTGCAAGTATGAAAGCAAGCGGTATCGACCTTTCGGTGGTGCTCAACATCGCCAACAGCCCTATGTCGGTACGCGCAGTAAACGACTTCGCTGTGGAGCTTTTGTCCTACCCTCAGCTTATTCCCTTTGGCTCTATTCATCCCGCTTACAGCGACAATGAGGGCGAAATAAACAGGCTTCGCGAGCACGGCATCAAGGGGCTAAAATTTCACCCCTACTACCAGCGCACTGGGCTTGTAACCAAGGAAGCCTACAAGGCGTACGAATTAGGCGCAAAGCACGATATGGTTATGCTATTCCACGGCGGTCACGATCTTAAGGTGCCGGGTGACGACAGCAACCCTCGCCTTCTCCGCCAAATCGCGGACGACTTTAAGGGCGCAAAGCTCGTATTTGCTCACCTTGGCGGCTGGGACTGCTGGGACGAATGCTTCAAGCTACTGATCGGCAGGGACGTATATCTCGACACCTCGTTTGCGTTTATGTTCCTAACGCAAAGCCAAATCAAGTTCGTGCTTGACAATCACGACCCCAAAAAGCTGCTTTTTGGCACTGACGGGCCGTGGACAAGCGCGGCAAACGAGCTTGCTGAGACAAAAAAGCTCCCCACCCCTTATTTGGACGAGCTTCTCGGCGGCAATGCCAAAACACTGCTTGGGCTATAAAAGCCCCCCAATAATCAACTAAATACCGCATTTTGCGAAGGTGGCGGAAGACTACACTTGCGCTCCGTGGCGTTCGTGCAGCAATCCGCACTCGGCTAGTACAGACGCACTGGTGCTTATAGTCAATTATAATTTTGACAATCAACTGAATATAATTTATGCGAAGGTGGCGGAACGGCAGACGCGCTGGTTTCAGACGCCAGTGGTTAATTCTCGTGTGGGTTCAAATCCCATCCTTCGCACCAAACAAGACCGAGTTGAACCAGTAAGTTCAACTCGATCTTTTTATCTTCATTATTATACTTTATCTACGATACTATAACACAAAAGAATAAACTATTATCTCCGATTTTTCCATTTTGGTTGCGGCTATTGTTGCACAGGGAAATCCAAAAGTAAACGCAAAAAATTCTTGAGCGTATTGCCGATTGTTGCTTTATTTGAGCAACAATTTTTTTGTACCTCGTTGACTTTTGGAAAACTTTTCAACTCGTACATGGTATGCCTTCTTTCCCTGCGCCCGTTCTCCCCTGCCCAAAAGGGTAATATAAAAATCGGAAGTATATCTAAATGAAGAAAAGAGATTTTAGTATCTTAAATGAAACGATTTCACACCAAAACGTAGCAACTATGAGTGAGTTAATCGCTATCCAAGAAATCAAATTTTTGATTGGATATATGCTCACCTATGATTGTTATGCGTAACAACCTTTACAAAGACCTTTATCGTAAAAATGAATCTGATTATTTACTTTCCGACGCGTATGATTTAGTTCAAGAATGCGCGTTATTTTTATGTGAACACTTCGGGAAGAAGTTATCCGACGTTCATCATATCGACAAGAAAGGCAAAAAAATTACGATAGAAATGCAAGCAATTCGCATAATGATGAAACCTATCAACCGTCAAGCGCGTAGAGCAAGAAAGGAAATATGTTTAGACCTTTTAATGGAAAAGAATACACCTATCGTAGAAATTCCCGTATAAGAAAACAACGATTATAGCCGCGTAGATAAAATTATCGATAATCTCAACCTAAACGAAACGCAGGCGTTGGCTTTAGAATGTCGTATGAACGGTATGAATTATCCCGAAATTGCACGTGCAATCGGGTAGAGCTATCAGCACTCCTTACGATACCTTGAAACTCATTTAAAAGCGTTATATGAGCATTTACGGTTAAAAACATAGACGGAGAAAGTATGGGTTATAATTCAAAAGGCAGAGTTTTTTCACTCCGCCTTGTTGTATGATAATTAAATTCCAAAACTACAAATCAATATGTTGTATCGTTAGTTGCCGCTGGCGCTTCTGCCGTTCCTTGCGCAAGGTATCTTCCACCAGTCGCCGAGCAGTCACCTTCGTTCACACAGTTGGTTATTTGCACGGGATTTGAATTGTGACTAACCGCACATATAGGAGCCGCGTATGCTGTACCACTCCACCAACTCCAGAGCCAGCTGTCCCAATATCCTATTGCGGACAATACACCATAGTTCGTACAGTTTTCTATTGTTCCACCTTCTGCGTATCCTACAATTCCGCTTACTACACAACTGTGTCTATCCACTTTTATATCTATGTTATTTACACAGTTAGATATTGTTGCATTTACAGCATAACCACAAACGCCTGCTGCCCACGCTTCTCCTTCAACGTCAAAAAAAACCGAATAGCTACCATCGAGCGTTACATTTTTAATCGTTCCACCCGAACATTTACCGGCTACCACACCGTGAAAAGCCCTCATATCTCCGTCAGCAGTGATTCCAACAATATCAATATCTACACTTTTGAACCTAATATTCTCAACAAGACCTGTCCTGCCAATGCCACCAAATAACCCAAAATACGATCTGTTGTCACGTTCCAATATCTCATCGTAGCGTGTTAATGATACTACTGCATAATTTGCACCATCTAATTGCCCCTTAAAAGTATTTTGTAAGTAAGCTCCACCAATCGGCTCCCATTCTTGTCCAGATAAATCTATATCATTTGTCAGTTTGAAATGTGAAGACATATTCTTTTCAATATTTTTTAGATGTTGTGCTGTTGAAATTAAATAGGGACGTTCCTCAGTGCCACAACCACCTGCGTAATCGACATTATTTTCAATTAAATTTGTATCGTCTTTTTCGACCAATCTTTCAGGTTCAGGAAGCAAATCCAAATAATTGTTCGGAAGCTCAATTTTATCAACCGTGGCATCTATAAAATCTCCACTCGAACTATATTCCAGTTTGTATTCAGAATTTCTTGGATATACGCTATAGGTAATACTTAATTGCTCTTTATTATCAGTACTTGTTTCTAGTAAGGCATAAATATCACAGGTTGCAAGTAAAGATATTCTATAAGTACCCACACCATAACCGCCAAGAGGGAAAGAAAGCGTAGCTGTATAACCAGAGGCTTTTGTTTGTGTTTCGCTCCAAGCATCTGTTTGCGAACAAGCATTTTCCGTAGCAGTTCCCCAACTGCGAGAGTAGGTCGTACCGACACTACCTTTCACACTAATTGACGGAGCGAATAGATTTTCCTTTTTGGCTTCAAACTCAATCCCCAATTCTAAACTTGCGCTACCAGAAGTGGTATTAGAAACTGTTTTCGTAAGAGTATTGGAAACAGACTTCGCAACTTGGGTTTCATTAATCTCTTCAAACAGAAATGTAAAATAGTCAGATCCACCCTTAGGATCCCAGTATGTACTTGGTCCAATCCAAATTGGGACATTTTTAGCATAGCCCAAATCAAGCAAATAATAATTATATTCTCCATCAGAAACCGAATCCATAACATACAAGCCATTTTCTTCTGACATAGGCGCAGAAACTACCGTGTAAGAACATGCAATCGTTTCTATCTTCGCATAACCGCATATAGAACAAATATCATTTGTAAGAGTATGTTCAGCTTTTTGCGAAGTTCCGTTGCAGTTTTCACCGCTACATGCGTACCAATGGTGTGTCGTATCGCTCGACCACACCGTTTCGTATGTATGCGTATGTTCGGGATCGGTTGTGCCCAAATCACACGCTGTAAGTGCAGTCCCCATAGTCAAACAAATACATAATGTCAAAATAACAGTTAGTATTTTATTCATATTCAACCTCCGTAGAATTTATTCAGTGGCAAATTTTATGTCTAAAGTTATATTTTTCACAAAATATTTCGTGTTTCCAACTAGTGTAGAATTATGAATATATAAATATACCTCACCATTCTTAAATTCTTTTGCCTTTATAGTAAACGTATTGCTAAAAGTTTTGTACGCTCCGTTACTCAAAAGCTGACCTTCAGCTTGGCTACTAATGCACATGTGGTTAATACCACCGGATTTCATATTTGTAAGATACACATTGTCCAACTGCCAAGCTTGCTCGCATGCCGCATCAAAAGATATATTTACCGTTAAATCCGTATCTAAGTTACCGTTAATGGCTCTTTTCATTTCATCATTCAAAATAAATTCAGTCCAGAATCCTCCGTGAGCCCATTTATACGGCTCCTCATCTCTTAATGTTTGCGTAAACATTAATGTAGAAATACTTTCAAAACGAACATAGTACGTATCAGGATTTCCCTCTCCCCAAACCATTGTTGAGTTACCGTCACCGTCAAAATATTTTGTTCCACCATCTGCAGAATCGTATGCACCTGCAAAATAAAATCCCGGTTTAGTAAAAATGTCAATTTTTGCTATTTCACCAAGTGTCACAGTATAAGTTTTGGGCGTGTCACTGTTGTAAACTGTAATAGTTTGCGTTTGAGGTGCTGGTTTATCATCACCATTATTTTCATTATTATTAACCTGATTGCTAAAAATAGAGCAAGCTGTCAACGAAGTGATAATCGCAATCATTACAAATAATAAAGTTCCTAATTTTGCCAGTTTTTTCATTTTTATTTACCGTCCTTTTTATTGTTTAATTTCAAATTTTGTATTCTGAACTTCCTGACTCCGTTACAATGTTACCACATACAGTGCATTTGTAAGTTGAATAATAAGACTTTGTCTCATACATTCCGTCATAAACGGTTGTTTCAGGAATGTACTGCTGAGTCGTCACGTCTACATTCATACTGCCCCCTTCGTACCAAGGTCTATCAATCGTCCCCGTTGTTGTAACGTTTTTATAATAGCCACCTTCTGTATGAAATTTCGGCGCTATCCCCAAACTATGACTTTCATAACTTAAAAGCTTAAACGTATTAATATGCCCACAGCATTTGCAACTGTTGAGAATACGTCGTATACTTATCATAAAAATAAGTGGAACAGCACATTGCATAAGCAATGTAAAGAAATTAAAAACCAAATAGGGTACATTGGCTATTTTCATAAAAACAATTATTCCGACAAACACTACAAAAGATAATATAGATATTATAGTCATAATTTTATATAACCCAATTACCCTATAAATCTTTTTGCCGTGAGAAATCTTGATAATTTTTGTGAATATAAACCAAATTATACCAAAAGGTATAAGCATCATTGCAATACAAAACAAAGCACCCAACCATTGCTCAAGCATTGATGTATAACTACGCATATTAAGAGCATTCAAAAAATAAATTGCAACCACATCCAGTAAAACGATGCAAGCTATAGAGAAAAATATAAAAATTAACAAAATATGCACAGGAAAAGGATATTTTTCACAATCGTTTTCTTGGTTTTCCATGAAAGTTGCCCCCTATTATCTAATGTATTCATTATATAATGCTTAAGTCTATTTGTCAAGTATTTTATAAGTATATAATGTAAACATTATTTATTGTGGAGGTAATATATGCGTCTTCGTATATTGGACATACTTAAACAAAAGGGAAAAACTAAATATTGGCTGTATATTCAGCTTGGCCTAAGCTATCAAAACTTTAATAAAATTGTAAACAATGAAACCAAAAGCATTAAATTTGAAAACCTAAAGGCTCTTTGCGATATTTTAGAATGTACCCCAAATGATTTGTTCGAGCCTTATTATCAAAGCAAATGCAATAACATACAAGAATAAACGAATTATGCTCCACCAAAAAACACCACTTCATGTGGTGTTTTTTCTATGTGCAAACGCGCTGGTGCTTGGCGCTAGTGGTGACTCGTGTGGTCAATCCCCTAGAGTAGTGCCGCTGAAAGCGGCGAACATCGTCCATAGGCGAGTATCCTTCGCACCATAAAGAAACCATAATATTGATACGAAAAATATCAGTATTATGGCTTTTTTATTGCAAAAACAGGGATGTTTTGCACATTTTTATAGATTTTTTATCAAAAATGTAGGCTTGTAGGAATGTTTTTCATCCTTGCGAGCCTTTTTTGTTTTTAGCCGTAAAATACAAATCGTTCACTTTATACCCCTTTCGTTCAATTTATAGGGTATCGTTCAATTATTGATTTATTAAAAATCCCTTGATTATTGTTGATTTAAGTGCTATAATAAACTCACCGATAAATAAGAATTTGATGACCACTTTTAAGATGATTAACAAATTAGGAGGGGATCTTTATGACTAAAAAGAAGAAGATTATTCTTGCAACGGTAGCGTTCTCTATTTTATTGGCTATAGGGGCAAGTCTTACATATATTTTTGCTGTGGCATTGCCGCAAAAGCGAGAGAAGGAGCAATTATTAAAAGCGGTGCAGGAG
>SVHR01000022.1 GCA_015055705.1 Clostridiales bacterium
GGTGTCGCCCTCGATGCCCTCGTACGACAAGACAAGCGTTTCCTCGCCGCCCGTAAGGTAGGCGTGACAGCTTCCCGCAGCCTCGCTTAGGCTTGCGACAAAGCCACGGCGCGTCTTGATAATCTTAGAGCCAGCGTCCACAAGCTGAATGTCCCACACGTCAAGTGCGTCGTCCGTAACGTGTCCGCTTTTTAGCAGTCTGTTGCGCTGAGCCAAAATCTTGTTGTAGCGTGTCAGCAGATAAAAATACGTTCTTGACATTTGACATAAGGCTATATCCATAAATCTTCGGCGGTCGGCGGGGGCTTCCTTTACAATACGCATTTCATCGGGCGAAAAGAACACGGTGGATATCACACCCATCAGCTCGCCCATACGCGAAATCGGCATACCGTTGATGGTAATTTGCTTGCCCTTGTCCTTGTCAAGCACGATTTCCACCTTATCGTCGCCGTACGTTTTTTTTACGCTTACTTTTACGCGAGCCCGTTGCTTTTCGTAATTAACAAGCTCCTTGTCGCGTGGCGTGCGTGCGCTTTTGCCCACACTGCACAAATAGACCGCCTCTATAAGGTTGGTCTTGCCTTGTGCGTTCCGTCCCACGACAAAGTTGATTTTGTCGCCAAACCGCACCGTCTGATGATTGTAATTGCGGTAGTCGGCTACCGTCAGCTCGGTGATATGCATACAAGCAAATTATACCAAACTTTGCCGCAAATGTAAAGCGGTTGTTGCGGCAAAAGCGGTGACTTTTGGTGTAGCCGTAACCAAAGCATACAATGCTCATATAATAGAATATGGTGGTTGCAAAATTTGGCGGAAGCTCGCTTGCGGGCGCAAGGGAATACAAGAGGGTGGCGGATATAGTCCGCAAAAACAAAATCCCCATAGTGGTAGTGTCTGCACCGGGTGGCAAGGTAAAGATTACCGATCTTCTTATTGCCGCCGTTTCTCGGTGGCGGCGAAGCGGAAAGGTAGACGGCGAAATTTTTGATGCGATAAGCGATAGGTTTATCGCTATTGCCCGTCCCCTTGGCGTAAGAGTGGATACCTATCTTGCCGACATAAAGGCGGCAATCAATGCCGGTTGCGGATACGACTACGCCGTTTCGCGTGGCGAATATCTGTCGGCACGAATTTTAGCCGAGGTGATGGGATATAGCTTTGTTGACGCCAAGGAGTGCATAAAGCTAACGGCAAGCGGAGCAATAGATATGCGTTCCATCAGGGCACATATTGGCGCGGTTAAGGCTCCCTGTGTTATCCCCGGCTTTTACGGCAAGCTCCCGGGCGGCGCTATAAAGCTGTTACCGCGCGGTGGGTCTGATCTTAGCGGTGCGGCTGTTGCAGCGGCGCTTAACGCACAGTACCAAAAATGGACGGACGTGGATGGGATTTTTGACGGGCATGGCGGCGTTATGCAAAATATCAGCTACGACGAGGCGGAGCTGCTATGCTATTTTGGGGCAACCGTAGTGCATTACGAAGCGATGAAGCTACTAAAAAATGCAGGTGCTTCGCTTACCGTAAAAAACACCTTTTCGGATTCGTGCGGCACGGTTATAAGCAAAAAACGTCATGACGGTTGGGCGTTTTCCAGCAAAAATATGTATTTGGGCGGTAACGAGGCGGCAAATCACGAGGCGGAAATTTTGGGCGGCGGACTAAAAATACCGCTAAGGATAGAGGCGCTCGGCAATAAAAAAATCCTGATTGACGGATGCGGATTTTCTCCTCTTGCGCTAAAAAGAATTCTTTGCTATGACGGAATAGACGAGGTAACGGTTACTGCCGCAATAGGCAATATTCCGTCCGATTTTATGCCGCAAAATAGACTGGTTGCGTTAGATAGCGGAAGTATTTTTTATAACAGGGTTCGCGATAAGCTTACGCTGACATAATTCGCCAAAACACCTCATACAGTATATTACTAAGTTTTTGAGGTATGGTATGAAGGAGTATATCGAAATCAGATGCAGAATGCTTGCCGATTATATTTGCACCACGGGGGCAACGGTGCGTGACGCTTCCCGAAAATTCGGGGTAAGCAAAAGCACGGTACATAAGGACGTTACGGCTCGCCTTGAGGGAATCGACTACGCAAAATTTTTGGACGTTAAGGAAATACTCGAAAAGAACCTAAAGGAGCGTCATATCCGAGGCGGCGACGCCACGAGAGAAAAGTACAAAAGGGATAGGTAAAGCCATTTTTCGGGCACGCAAAAAGGACAGTCACAGCAGACTGTCCTTTTTTGTCGGTTATTGCTGTTCGGCGGCTTTCTTTTCTTTATAAGCCAAAAGCGCGCGTGCGAGCTGGTCGGGGCAAGAGGTAGTTCCTCTGCACGGAATGCCCTTAAGCTTGCCAATAATTTCGTCGATGGGCTTGCCAAGTGCAAGGCGCGATATTGCCTGCTGATTGCCCGAGCAGCCGTGAATAAATACGCAATATGTAAGCTCGTCCTTTTCGTTTACCGAATACATAATTTGCTTGCAGCACGTTCCTGTTGTGCGATAGGTTTCTATTTTGTCCATTTTTTCCTCCTTTACTGATATGATTACTATGGTTGACGTTTAGTCCACAAGCTCCTCGTACAGCATTGTATAAATCTTTGCCGCCTTTGCTTCCCACTTTTTTGCTACTGCCTTGGCGATTTCCTTGTTGGCAACGTTAAATTTTAGGTCGAGCGTTGTCTTCATTGAATCAACTATTTTAAGTGTGCAGTTGTACGTTTTGTCGGGATTGAGGTGGTACGAGTTGGTGTACGATTGCTTGCGCCTATATACGTCGCGGTTTTCCTTTACGAACTCGGTGATTTCCGCCCTAACGGAAGCAGGAATGCGGGTGTAGAAGTGAGAAAGGCACGCTCTGCCGTCAGGGGTGATGGTGTAATAAATTGTGTTGTCGTGCGTGGTTTTATGCAAAAAGCCCGCATCAAGCAATAGCCGAAGCGTTTGTATGCAGTCCATATATTCTATCCAGATGTTGCGATAGTAGCACACCTCGAAGATAATATCCTCTGCCATAGTAACGTCCATCTTGTCTATAAAGAACAATATGGTTAGTTTATTGACGATGCTGTTTTCTTCAAGTTCCACGATAAATACCTACTTCTAAGCATTATACCACAAAATTTTTGGTTTTTCAATAGGAAAAACAAAAAAAGTTTGTAAATTAACGAAAAATTTTTTTTGCAAAAAAATCTTATTTTATTTTTAGTAAAGCAATTATGCGTTATTATCAACTTAATATTCGACAATAAAGTATTAAATAAGTCAAAATATAACGTTTAATTTAACGCATAAACACTTGCCAAGATGAATAATTGCGATATATAATATTTATGATAAAAATACATAACAAAAAGGAATTTTTTGAATGAAAACAAGAGTTTTAATAATTGATGACAACATAGAATTTGTAAATGAGCTTAAAAGCGCGTTTGACCAAGGCAGCTACGAGGTGGACGTTGCCTACAATGGCAAGGAGGGGCTAGAAAAGGCAGAGGGCGCCGACTGCATTTTGCTGGATTTAGTGATGCCCGTAATGGACGGCTTTGCTTTTTTGGAAAGGTTTGATAAAAGGAGTGCCAAGATTATTGCCGTGTCCGCACTTAGTCAAGACGTGTTTATTGCAAAGGCAATGGAGTCGGGCTGTGATTATTATCTGTTAAAGCCTATGGCAATGGAGGCGATTGTCGCTAAGGTGGAGGAAGCGCTCAGCAAAAAAACGATAAGACGTCCCATAAAAAATAAGACGCTGGAGGAACGCATTACCAAAATATTCATTTCGGTTGGTATTCCGCCGCATATCAAGGGATATCAATATTTACGCGAGGCAATCAAGCTGTCCATCGAGGACCCCGACATTATCAACAGCATTACCAAAAAGCTGTATCCCGGGGTAGCGGAGCGTTTTGACACAAGCCCCTCTAAGGTAGAGCGCGCCATTCGTCACGCCATCGAGGTGGGTTGGAATCGCGGCAAAATTGAGAATATCAATTCGCTGTTTGGTGTTCGCGTTTATTCGCAAAACGAAAAGCCAACCAATGGCGAATTCATTGCTCTCGTTGCGGACAAGCTTTTGCTCGAAAGCGTGTAAAGGAAAAAAATCAAGGGCGGCTAAGCGATGCCGCCCTTTTATCTTTGGTGCTTCTTTAGTTTTTCTTTTGTGCAAAAGTAGTATATGTAAAATCATTTTATAATAAGCGGCATCAAAAAAATTATTTCTTTGCGAAAAAATTAAAAATCTTATGCAAAACAGTTTACAACGCAGTGCAAATTGAATATAATATGGACACATCATTGTTTATGGAGATAAAAATGAGCAACGAGAAAAGACCTGTTTGGGTTTTGTGCCCCCGATGTGAGCTTAATTACATTCAGTCTGGCGAGAGTATGTGCGACGTTTGCAAGGTAGAAACGGGCATTTTGGAAAAGTCCTTTCTTATTCAAGAGGAGGAGCTTGAAGCAGAAGGCGGAAAGCTTTGCCCTGTTTGCCGTGCTAACTATATCGGCGAGGACGAGGAAATTTGCTTCGTATGTCAAAAGGAAAAGGAAGCCAAGGAGCGTAATGACGAATCCGAGGAAGTAGATAATTGGACATACGAGGAAGAGGAAGAGGAAATGGCGCCCGAGGAAATGGAAATTTCGCTCGAGCTTACTGCCGAGGCGGAAGCAGAGGAGGAAGAGGACGACCTTTACGACGAAAACGCTTACCGCGAGGTGGACGACTTCAACTACGACGTAGACCCCAACGACTTTGAGGACGATGAATACGACGAGGAAGAAGACGAGGAAGACGATTTTTAGTCTATAGTATTTATAACAAAAAGCAAAAACTCGGCAACGTAGCCGAGTTTTGTTGTACATAATTATGATAGGATTCCAAAAGATAAATATAAATCCTAAGGGAAAAAAGACGGGCGACTGTGTTGTGCGTGCGCTTGCCGTAGCTATGGGCAGGGAATATTATGACGTTTACGCCGAGCTATACCAAATCTCGGTAGAAACAGGCTTTATTGTGAGCGATAAGCGAGTAGAGGAGCGTTTTATGGCAAGGCACGGCTTTATCAAGCATAAGCAGCCACGCAAATCTAACGGCAAAAAATATCTCGTTGCCGAGCTAGACCTGGTAACAAGCGAGCGTGTCGTCGTGGTAAGCTGTGCCCATCACCTCACCGTAGCAGTGGACGGCGTTTTGATTGACAGCTGGGACCCTCGGGGTAAGTGCATAGGCAATTTTTATACGCTTGCACGATAATTAAGCGGCAACATTTTGCGGCTAACTCGTGCTATGGCGTTGACACGGTACTTTTATAGTGGTATAATTTAGCTAAGGAGAAGGACATGGCAAGAAGCTTCGAGATGAATATGAGCGAGGGATCGCTCTTTAAAAAGATTGTACTGTATGCATTGCCGCTTATTGCGACAAATGTTTTGCAGCTGCTTTTTAATTCCGCCGACCTTGCCGTGCTTCGAATGTTCATACAAAGCGAGGAGCTTTCCAACGACGCCGTTGCGGCAGTAGGTGCAACGGGCGCGTTAATTAACCTTATTATAGGACTCTTTATCGGCTTGTCCGTGGGCGCAAACGTTCTTATTGCTCGCTACGCAGGCAAGGGTGACAGCGAGGCGGCAAAGAGGGTAGTAGGTATGTCGATGGTAATCAGCGTGCTTTTTGGCGTGTTGCTCCTTTTTGTAGGCGTTTTCTGCTCTAAGATTTTTCTTGGCTGGATGGGCTGCGACCCCGAGGTTATAGATATGGCAACCAAGTACATGAAGATTTTCTTCTTCGGTATGCCCATTATGATGCTGTACAACTTCTCGGCATCGATATTGCGCGCCGTGGGCGACACGATTCGTCCCCTTATCTTCCTCGTTATAGGCGGCGTGATTAACCTTGGAATGAACATTTTCCTCGTAACCGTCTTTGGAATGGACGTAGACGGTGTTGCAATTGCAACTGTTGCCTCGCAGGGCGTGTCCGCCGTGCTGTGCGTAATTACGCTTCTAAAAAGCAGTGGCTACGCAAGGCTCGAGCCTAAGTACATACGCTTTTACAAAAGTGAGCTTGTCGAGATGATCAAAATCGGCTTGCCGTCCGGGCTTCAGGGCTGTATGTTCTCGCTGTCCAACGTGCTTATTCAGTCCACCGTCAACAGCTACGGAAAGCTGTTTATGTCGGGCAACACCGCGGCAGGTCAAGTCGAGGGATACATATACAACACGTGCAACGCAATTTCGCTTACCGCGCTTGCGTTCGTAAGTCAAAACTACGGCGCAAAAAAGCCCGACCGTATTCGCAAGGTGGTTAAGGAAACACTTGCCGTCGTGGTTTGCATAGCCGTGGTGCTCAGCGCCTTGGCAATAGCCTTCTCGGACGTACTGTGTGGCTTATTCTGTAGCGGCGAGGAGCCTCTTGCCGTTGCAAGGACGAGAATGATTATCGTTGGCGGCTCGTATATTTTATGCGGAGTTATGGACGTAATGGGCAACGTAATGCGTGGACTTAACAAGTCCACTACCGCCATGGTAGTCAGCCTTTCAGGCAGCTGCCTGTTTAGAATACTGTGGGTAAACTCGTTCTATCTTCTTAATCCGTGCAAGGAAATGCTGTACGTTGTGTATCCCATCAGCTGGGTGCTTACCATTGCAATATACCTCGTGCTGTACTTCCCGACAATGAAAAAGGTCGAAAAGCGTCTGCTGTCAGAATAAAGAATGACGCTTTTATAAACGATTGCGTTTATTGAGTAATGTACAAAAAATAAGAACACGGTTATGCAAAATCGTGTTCTTTTTTATAAACGGAAAAGTCGTACCATAAGGTTACGACTTTTTTAGACGGGTGTGCAAACGTGAGTAGAGCAAGTTTTTAATATCTTATAATAATTTCTGTTCGATTCCGCTTTTTAATAAGTTCAGTAAAAAGATAAAATTTTCTTTATTGTTTTGTGATATTCTATATTTTATTACGTTATTGTTCAAAAATATTAGTATTGTATAATATCGTGAAAGGTGGTCGCTTTCAACTGTAAAATATTGGATGTTAGTAACAAAGAAATTTAATTTTTGCAAAAAACGTCGATAGCAAATTGTTCCATTTGTAAATGCGATTTTAAATGAAATTGTGTCAATAAAAGCGGCTATTGATGCAAAAAAGGTTATTACGCTTAACGAAAGCAAAAATATCAATATAAAAGTTTTGTCCTTATTTAAGATTGCGATGACAAGAAAAAACAAGGAAAGTATAAACATAAATATCTCGGCAAAAATGTTAAAGAATGAAGTATCTTTAACAATTATATTTCGGGATTGATATTTGTTTATGTCAACCCCATGGTTTTGTGCAATCGTTAGCTTGTTGTTCATAAAGTATCCAATAATTTGTCCTGATTTTATTGTAATATGATTAATAATTATATTATAATTGTTTGGGATTAAATACATTATAGCACAAAAGCTAACTAAAATCAAGGCGTTAGCCTTGTATATCATCCGCAATTTATTGCGGTATATCACCAACACGAAGTGTTGTATATCATCATTGCGAAAGAGTATACAGCCTATGGCTGATGATATACGTCTGCGGCGATGATATACACGCTAAAGCGTGATGATATACCATTGCTTTCGCAATGAATAAAAAAATACTGCAGAAAATGTATCCTTTTCTGCAGTATTTTTGGTGGAGGTGGGGAGAATTGAACTCCCTTCCGAAATTTCTCCATCGAAATCTTCTACATGTTTAGTTTACTTAGAGGTTTTGGACAAGGCTTTTAGCAAACGAAACCACCGTGTCCGTGACCTAAGTTGCCGCTTGCAAGCGAGAGTCACTTCTTACAAGCCGTAGCCTATCTTACTGACATTGCCACATTCCCGATAGGAAAGAAAGCGCAACGGCTACTAAATAGTTAAGCAGCTAATGCAAGAGCGGGTCTTGCGGTTTTTACGTTGTTAGCGTTTATTTTGTTTTGCGTTTTAAGGTAGCCGCACTACCACATGCTTATATTCCGACTTGCAAAACCCCGTCGAAGCCTGTACACCCCCATGGACTACAAATTATAACCTATATTTTCGGTTTTGTCAATAGGGAAAAACAGATTATTTTGCTTTAACGGATTATTCACGGTTTTTTCGTCATTTTTTCATATTTGAGTGTTACAATATACGGTAAAAGGAGAACAAGATGAAGATTTTAAAGACTCTTGCAGGCTGTGTAAGAGAGTACAAAAAGCCATCAATCTGGACTGTAATCCTAATCGTAGGCGAGGCGGTTATAGAGGCACTGATACCCTTTATTACGGCGGCGCTTATTACGGCGATACAGACGGGTGCGGAAATTTCGCACGTGATCAATCAAGGCTTGATACTTGCGGCGATGGCAGTTGTTTCACTTGGCTGTGGTGGCATAGCGGCGTTTACCTGTGCCAGGGCTTCGGCAGGATTTGCAAAGAATTTGCGTCACGACATTTACGCAAAAATTCAAACGTTTAACTTTGAGAATATAGACAGATTCTCCTCCTCGTCGCTCGTTACCCGTATTACTACGGACGTAGGCAACGTGCAAATGTCGTTTATGATGATAATCCGTACGGCAATTCGTGCGCCACTTATGATTATTTTCTCGGCGATTATGGCGGCGATTATGGGCGGAATGCTTGCTCTTGCATTCGTTGTTATTATCCCCATTTTGGGATTTGGACTGTTTATTATCAGCAAAAAGGCGATGCCGGCGTTTAGGCGCGTTTTCAAAAAGTACGATAACCTCAACGAGTCAATAGAAGAAAACGTTCGTGGTATGCGTGTGGTAAAAGGCTTTTCACGCGAGAGCTACGAAAAGAAAAAGTTTGCTGCCCGTGCCGAAACCATTCGCGACGACTTTACCAGCGCGGAGCGTATCGTAGCGTTCAACACTCCGCTTATGAACTTTAGCATGTACGTGGTTATGATCTCGGTATTGCTTGGCGGCTCGTACGTGGCTATCACCACGCTTGGCGAATCTATCAACGTAGGTCAGATTTCCGCGCTTATCTTGTATGGCGTGCAGATGCTTATGTCGCTTATGATGCTGTCCATGATTTATGTAACGATTACCATTTCGGCAGAGGGTGCAAAGCGTATTTGCGAGGTCTTGAAGGAAGAACCCGCACTTAAGGTGCCCGAGCAGCCTGTTACCGAGGTAAAGGACGGCTCGATAGACTTCGAGGGCGTGTCGTTTAAGTATTCGGCGGCGGCAGAAAGGTTTGCGCTCGAAAACGTGAACCTACATATAAAGTCGGGTATGACGGTAGGCATCATCGGCGTTACCGGCTCGAGTAAGTCCACGCTTGTTCAGCTTATTCCCCGTCTTTACGATACTACCGAGGGTGAGGTTAGGGTAGGCGGCGTAAACGTTAAGGATTACGAAATTAAGTCGCTTCGTGATGCCGTTGCCATGGTGCTTCAAAAGAACGTGCTTTTCTCGGGTACGATTAAGGAAAACCTTAGGTGGGGTAACGCTAACGCTACTGACGAGGAAATTATCGAGGCGTGTAGGCTCGCCCAGGCTGACGAGTTCGTAAGGGCATTCCCTGACGGCTACGACACCAAAATAGAGCAGGGCGGAACAAACGTTTCGGGCGGTCAAAAGCAAAGGCTTTGTATCGCGAGAGCGCTACTCAAAAAGCCCAAGATTTTGATTTTGGACGACTCGACGAGCGCTGTCGATACCCGTACTGACGCGCTTATTCGCGAGGGCTTTAAGTCGTATATTCCTACCACTACCAAGATAATAATTGCTCAGCGCGTGGCTTCGGTTATGGACGCAGACCTTATTATTCTTATGGAAAACGGAACGATCGCCGCAGTCGGCACTCACGACGAATTACTCAAAAACAACGCTACGTATAGCGAAATTGTATACCAACAGACGAGCGGAGGTGGCGATAATGAATAATAAAAGAACCAAAAAGCACACCTTACGCCGTATAATAAAAATGCTGTTTAAGTTCTATCCGGTTCTTGTGCCGGTGACGCTTGTATCCATTCTTATGGCCTCGGCGGTTGCGGTTATTCCCGATATTTTAATAAAGGAAATAACGCAAATCGTGGATGAAACCATTAGAGCAGGGGCGGCGTGGAGCACGGCAAAAAGCGATATTACCTCGAAGATTATTTTTCTTGCAATAATGTACGCTATTGCCCTTGCGGTTACCGTGCTGTACACTCAGCTTATGGCTGTTATTACGCAGGGCTTTTTGAGCAAGATGCGTATAAGCATGTATGACGGAATGCAAAGTCTTCCCATCAAGTACTTCGATACCCACAAGCACGGCGACATTATGAGCCACTACACCAATGATATCGACACGCTCCGCCAGCTTATCTCGCAGGCTATTCCGGCAATCATAAGGTCGGGCGCTATCGTAATAGGCGTGCTAGGCGTAATGCTGTGGTACAGCGTTTGGCTTACCGCCATCATCGTTGCGGGCGTGATTATTATGGTTGTGGTTGCTCGCAAATATGGCGGCGGCTCGGCAAAGTATTTCCGCCGTCAGCAAATGCTTTGGGCGGCTGCCGAGGGCTATATGCAGGAAATGATGAACGGTCAAAAGGTTATAAAGGTGTTCTCGCACGAAAAGGAATGCCAAGAGGACTTTGATAAAATCAACGAGGAGCTGTGTGACGGTAGCGCAAAGGCTAATGCGTACGCAAACATGCTTGGCCCCATCAATATGAATATCGGCAACATTTTGTTCGTTATTGTTGCGGTGGTGGGCGGCGTGTTCTTGCTTGCAAAAACTCCCAACGTCAGCATTTCGGGTACTGCTCTCGAGGTTAGTATCGTGGCGGCTTTCCTTAATATGACAAGGCAATTCACCAGCAATGTCAACCAGCTTTCGCAACAAATCAATGGCATCGTTATGGCGATGGCAGGTGCAGATCGAATTTTCACCCTTATGGACAGTAAGCCGGAGGAGGACGAGGGTACGGTTACACTCGTCAATGTCAAATCTACCGAGGACGGCTTGGTAGAAAGTGCGGCTCGTACCGGAAGCTGGGCGTGGAAGAGAGTAAAAGCGGACGGAACAATCGAGCTTATACCTTTACGCGGCGACGTGCGTTTTGATAGCGTTGATTTTGGGTACGAGGAGAACAAGCAGGTTTTGCACGATATTACCCTTTACGCAAAGCCCGGTCAAAAGGTTGCGTTTGTTGGCGCAACGGGCGCAGGCAAAACGACCATTACCAACCTTATCAACCGCTATTACGATATTGCAAGCGGAACGATCACTTACGACGGAATCGACATCGGCGCCATCAAAAAGTCCGATTTGCGCCGTTCGCTTGGTATAGTTTTGCAGGACACCAACCTCTTTACTGGCACGGTTATGGAGAATATCCGCTACGGCAAGCTTGACGCTACCGACGAGGAATGTATGCGCGCGGCACAGCTGGCGGGCGCTGATAGCTTTATTACGCGCTTGCCACAAGGGTACGACACTATGCTTACGGGCAATGGCGCAAACCTCTCGCAGGGTCAGCGACAGCTTATTGCGATTGCCCGCGCGGCAGTTGCCGATCCCCCGGTAATGATTCTTGACGAGGCAACCTCGTCAATCGACACGCACACCGAGGCAATCGTTCAGCGCGGCATGGATATGCTTATGGAGGGCAGAACGGTATTCGTAATCGCACATAGACTTTCCACCGTTAAAAACTCGGACGTTATAATGGTGCTTGATCACGGTAAGATTATCGAGCGTGGCACGCACGAGCAGCTTATCGACCAAAAGGGAACGTATTATCAGTTGTATACGGGCGCATTCGAGCTGGAATAAGTTTAAACGACTTATATGCTTCGTGATACCTATATAAAATGTAAATAACGCAAAAAACGGCGACACGTATCGCCGTTTTTTTGGTAAAAATACTGTGACAGGCGGTTAAGTTTGATTATGGATATAGATAATACGTACATAGAATAAGCGATAATTTTGGCGCATCACGAAAGCGGCGATAAACGTAAGTGCATTATTATCAAAAAAGCACATAAAAATGCTTGTAAAATATTTGTTTTCGTTATATAATTGGTACATAAAGGGAGAGGTAAATATGCAAGAGGAAATTAAGCAAAGCGGCGAGCCGCAGAAAAAAAAGGAGCTTGTTAAGCTTCCCGAACAAAGTACTGTAGTAAAATACATAAAGGAATACATGGTGGTAGTCGTTGCCGCAGTTTTGCAAGCAATAGCCTTGCACGTGTTTATTCAGCCAAACAACTTCTCGCCGGGTGGCTTCTTCGGTCTTGCAACCTTTGCAGAGTACGTGTGGGGTTGGAATGCCGGTATTGTCTTTATGCTTATCAACGTTCCGCTTATTATTTGGGCGGCGTTCAAGTTCAAAAAGGACTTTTTGTTTAAGACAACCGTGACCATCGTGCTCAACTCGTTACTGTTGCTTTTGTTGCCTGCAATTGGTTGCCCCACCTTTAAGGTAGACCCCAATACAATGGGCTATGCGTACATTCTTTGCGCGGCAATCGGCGGTATCTTGTGCGGTATCCCCCTTGCGCTGCTGCTTAAGGTTGACGGCTGCAACGGCGGTACTGAAATTATCAGCGCAATTATTCAAAAGAAATATCCCGCAACCAACATTTCGTGGTTTATTTTTGCGATGGATTCCTCTGCAGTCGTGCTTTCGGCATTCTTCTTTGATGCATCCGACTACGGCGGATATGTAATTATCCCTATGATTCTGTCGCTTATAAAGATGTTCTGCTCGTCAAAGACGGCAGAAACGATTACCCGCGGTATGGCTTCGGCAATCAAGTTCGAGGTCGTTACCCTGCACGGCAAGGAGCTTGGTCTCGAGCTTACCACCGAGCTTAAGCGCGGCGTAACCATAATAAGCGCTATCGGCGCATATTCCGGCGCTCAAAAGGACTTGCTTATCTGCGTCGTTCGCAAACGCCAAATGGCAAGATTCAAGCGCATCCTTAGCCGCTATCCCGACACCTTCGCTTATATCGTACCTGCAACCGAGGTTTACGGTCAGGGCTTTACCCACAATGCGAAGGAGGGGGAGAAGGAAACCGTAATGTAACCTAAAACGGCTTATCTGCGTCGTGATACCGTCCAATGCTTGCGAGACAGCTCGCTTATGTACGTTTTAGTACACGTCGCTCGCTGCGTCCTCGCATTGAACGGTCTGACTCGCATCTAAGCCGTTTTAATCGCGTCGTATGCGTCGTGATACCGTCCAATGCTTGCGAGCAAAGCCAAGGTATGCCTGACAAATAAGGAGAAGAAAATGAATTTTGGAAGAGATGCAAAAGCAATACTTAAGGATATAAAAAGCAAGGGAATGATGCTTAACAGCTCTTATGGCGACCCTCTTAAATATATCGAATCTATGGTTAATACTTTAAGGGGAAACGAGAACGTAATAGATTATATCGCTTATCCGAAAAACCTTATAGACATCTTTTTGCTGATTACCGATAATGGCAAGATACTTTGTTTAAACGTGACCGAAACGGTGTCCGAGGGCTTTATTTTTGATAAATCAAACTTTTATTATGGTGCCAATGCGTTTTATTTGACTGAGCTTCACGAGGAAGAAACGCTTATTAAGGATGATGAGAAATCGGGATTTTTACGCCCTTCGAGTGACTATTTGACCCTCTTTTTTGATACCGGCACTATTCAATTGCACGTCAAGAAAAAGTTTACTCAGGAGCTTTATAAGGACATTCTGAATCAAAGAAAAAAATTTATGCCTAAGCCTGCGCCTGCCAAGAAGTCCAAGGCAAAGGATTCTGCGCCCAAAAAGGAGAGCGTGCCTAAGCAGGACGGCGGTGCAGAAGCTATCAAGGAAATCCGCAAAATGTACGAGGACGGAATAATCACAAAAGAGGAAATGATGGAGCTTCTAAAGGCTCAGCTTGCAAAATAACAAAGCAAAAAATACGAGAAACGCACATACGTTCTCGTATTTTTATGTTAGTCAAGATTTTTTAGTGTCAAAAATTTGTCTATAAACGTGGAGTAACGGCAAAAGTTGCTTTATAGTATACCCAAAGATTTTTTCTTCTCGTCAAGGCGAGCGATGAACTTTGCGTTGTCTACGATAAAGCGCTCGTGAATGCCTTCGCCCAAAAGCTCCTTGTCGTCAAACACCTTTACGGTGAATACGAGGCGGCGACGGTCGATTTCGATAAGCTCGCTTTCGCAGGTAACCTTGCAGCCCACGAAGGTCGAAGCAAGGTGCTTTACGTTTACAACCGTACCAACAGTGCTCATGCCCTCTGCAAGATACGGCTCTACCGAAATGCGAGCGGTTTCTTCCATAAACTGAATCATGCACGGGGTGGCAAAAACGGGCAATAAGCCGCTGGAAAGATACTCTGCGGTCTGCTCGTAAGTAACGGTGCGTTCTCTTGTTCCTTTAATTCCTACTTCCATAATATGCTCCTTGGATTTTGGTATATCAACAGTTTAGCAAAAAAGATAGCAAAAGTAAAGCAAATTTTTTAATTTCTTGCGTAAAGGTGGGCTAAAATTGTTGTTAAAAAAGCACAAAAGTGGTAGAATATTAGTCAGTCAATTTATGGAGGTTAATATGCATTTTTCTAAAGAAGTAGAAAATATGATATGTGTTGCCAAGGGTCCGCACCACGGTCCCGCACCCATTCCCGAGGAGGGCAAGTGGGTTAAGGCAAAGGAAATTTGTGACATCAGCGGCCTTACGCACGGTGTAGGCTGGTGCGCTCCCCAGCAGGGCGCTTGCAAAATGACGCTCAACGTAAAAGACGGCATTATCCGCGAGGCACTCGTAGAGGTGCTTGGTTGCTCGGGTATGACTCACTCCGCGGCTATGGCAGGCGAAATTTTGCCCGGCAAGACTATTTTGGAGGCACTTAACACCGACCTCGTTTGCGACGCTATCAATACCGCTATGCGTGAGCTTTTCTTGCAAATCGTTTACGGTAGAACGCAGTCCGCGTTCTCCGAGGGCGGCTTGGAAATCGGCGCAGGTCTTGAGGATCTTGGCAAGGGTCACCGCAGTCAGGTGGGCACTATTTACAGCACCGAAAGCAAGGGCGTAAGATACCTCGAAATCGCAGAGGGCTACATCACCCGTCTTGCACTCGACAAGGACAACCTTGTTACGGGCTATGAGTTCGTACGCATGGGCGTTATGATGGACAAGATTAAGGCAGGTATGGACGCAAATCAGGCTCTTAAGGAATCGACGGGCAGATACGGCAGATTCGAGAACGCGGCAAGATATATCGACCCGCGCAAGGAGTAGGAGGTACGCAATGATTACTTTTGAAGGTTACGATAAAAGAATAAAGGGCATCACCGAAGCGCTTAATGCTAATGGCATTAAGGATTTGGAGGAAGCAAGACAGATTTGCCTTGATAATGGCATCAACGTTGACAGCATCGTTAAGGGCACTCAGCCCATCGCGTTCGAAAACGCAAGCTGGGCTTATACCGTAGGCTGTGCAATTGCAATCAAAAAGGGCTGCAAAAAGGCAGTAGACGCGGCAGTTGCTATCGGCGAGGGCTTGCAGGCATTCTGCGTTCCCGGCTCGGTTGCTCAGCAGCGTCAGGTAGGCCTTGGACACGGCAATCTCGCTTCCATGCTTTTGGACGAGAAAACCTCGTGCTTTTGCTTCCTTGCAGGCCACGAAAGCTTCGCAGCAGCAGAGGGTGCAATCGGTATCGCGCGCACCGCTAACAAGGTTCGTAAGCACCCCTTACGCGTTATCCTCAACGGTCTTGGTAAGGACGCCGCTATGATTATCAGCAGAATCAACGGCTTTACGTACGTTCAGACCGAGTACGACTACTTTACAGGCGAGCTTAAGGTGGTAAAGGAATACGCATATTCGGACGGCGAGCGCGCTAAGGTGCGTTGCTACGGCGCAGACGACGTTCGCGAGGGTGTTGCAATTATGCAGAGGGAAGATGTTGACGTTTCTATCACCGGCAATTCCACCAACCCCACCAGATTCCAGCATCCCGTTGCAGGTACGTACAAAAAGCTCTGCTACGATAGCGGCAAAAAGTACTTCTCGGTAGCTTCGGGCGGCGGCACGGGCAGAACTCTTCACCCCGACAATATGGCGGCAGGCCCCGCTTCGTACGGCATGACCGACACCATGGGTCGTATGCATTCGGATGCGCAGTTCGCAGGTAGCTCGTCCGTTCCCGCTCACGTAGAGATGATGGGACTTATCGGTATGGGCAACAACCCGATGGTTGGCGCGACCGTAGCAGTAGCAGTTGCTGTCGAAGAAGCAAGCAAATAAGCGAATAAATTCTCAAAGCATAAACAAAGAGCAAACACGCAAGGCGTAAAAACCTTATGTGTCTGCTCTTTTTTAGTGAAGTTTTTGCTATCGCAAAAGTGAAGTTGCGTTGCAGTGAAGTTTGTGCTACGCACAAGTGAAGTTAAGTTTGCCCACTTCGCCGTTAGGCGAAACTTCACTATCCGCAGGATAACTTCACTTACGGAGTAAACTTCACTTGCCCGTAAGGGCAAACTTAGTTAGCGTGATACTCCGCTTGGAGTATCACGCTAATAGTAGCCGTGTTTTTTTTTGCGCAAAAATTCAAAATCGACAAAAAAGAACAATATTATTTATGAAAAATCGAGGTGTTTTGCAAAAAACCACTTGACAATAGCAAAAAACTATGTTATATTATATTCCCATTGACGCGGGGTGGAGCAGTAGGTAGCTCGTCGGGCTCCTACGAAGCACGAGCGTCAGCGAGTATAACCCGAACAATTCGGGTGAGAAAGAAAGAGTAACAAACATAACAAAAAATGATGACGCGGGGTGGAGCAGTAGGTAGCTCGTCGGGCTCCTACGAAGCACGAGCGTCAGCGAGTATAACCCGAATATATCGGGTGTGAAAGTAAGAGGAACAAACATAATTGAATATGATGACGCGGGGTGGAGCAGTAGGTAGCTCGTCGGGCTCATAACCCGAAGGCCGTAGGTTCGAGTCCTACCCCCGCAACCATATTGTGCATCCTTAATGGATGCCACCCCAAAAAACCCAGATGTCGTAAGGCTTCTGGGCTTTTTTGTACCCATTTTTCATAGTGAGATTTTAATAGAT
>SVHR01000023.1 GCA_015055705.1 Clostridiales bacterium
CTGGCGGGAATTTCCTTGATTTCACCGCCCTTTATCATAAAGGTGTATGCGTCGGGCGAAGCGGAAACGCCGGTGTCCTTTACAAGCTGACACTCGAAGATGTTTGCACTGTAATCCACGTTTTCGGCGTCGCTGTATACCGTTATGGTATCGATATTAGCGTCATCACCCACAATTCCCTTTAGGCTCTCGCGCATTTCGGCTACGCTTGGAAGTGCGTCCACCTTGGATACACGCTGAATGTACGTTATACGCGAATAAACCTCGTCTATAAGAGTGGACGAAGTTTCCGTATCGATTACGGCAAACTTGTTGTTTATGCTGTTGTAAAACAGCGGACTTACGTTTTGCGCCTCGGTCGCGCTGTCAACGCTTTGGTACTCCTCGTTGATAACGATGTAGTCCATCTCGCCTATGCGGATCGTCTCTACGTCGCCATATTTTGCCCTAAAGCGCTCTACGTCGCTTGGGCTGATGGCGGCGCTTCCGAAGCCGCTGAATAGCTCCTTGAGCTGTCTTGCAATATCAGTTAATGCCATAATACCCCCAATCCTTGTCTTGCCTGTCTGTCTGCGGCGCTATGCCGCATTTACATATATCCTTATACATTGTGCCTGTTTATTTAAGCGCCGCAATCAGCGTTTCGATTGACGTGCGCTGCTTGTCGGTCGCCGTGTCCAAAATGTCCATTATATAGCCAAGGTGCTTGCCTAAGATTGCCCCGTAAACGGACAATACATCCTTGTAAATGGCGTCCACCTCACTGAACTCCACCGAGAAGAAGTTGCCCGACTGCGCCTCGCTCTCGATATTTTCAAGATGCGTAAACGCATCTGATGCAGCCGACTCTACCTCGCCATGGTCCAGTGCCGACAGCAGATCGCCCGACTCATCGCCAAAAATTATTCCGCCAAATTCATCTGCCTGCGACTTATCCACACGCTTAATGTGCTTATCCGTTCTTGTAAAGAAATCCTTTACGCTCGTCACGAACGCGTTTGCATCGTTGGTGACAAGCCTATGCTTATCCTTGCAGGCGGCGCAATCGTCAAACAGCATACTGCACGCGCGCCACAGCACCTTTAGGCATACGTTAAAGAACACGCTATGCTGCTCGGTACGCTCGATCTTTTCGACAGGCTCGTCCTTTTTGCCGTCCTTGCCGGGAACATAGGAATATCTGCTTTCGATAACATGCTCACCCTCGTCACCAAGGTATTTGCTGTTAGCAAACACGCCCATAAAGCTTGGTCCAAGCTTAAGCAGGTAAGCAAGCTCGGCGTTAAGCCTTTTGCTCTCGGGTGCCGAGGAGGACGCGTAAAGCGTAAACAGTCTGCGGATTTTGTCTGCCGTTTCGCGTTGAGCGTCTTGGTCGGCGTACGATACAATGCGATTAAGTCCTCTGTATGCGCTGTCGGCGTATCTCACAATTTCGCCGTAGTCCACGTAGCTACGCTCGCGCATTGCCACGGGCGTTGATAGTAAGGGAATGGCGCGTTGTTCGCTTTTTAGCAATATGTCGTGCCATTTTTGAATAAACTGTGCGCTTGCGTCCGAATACTGAGTAAGCATACAAACGGTTGCGCAGCTTTCGCTAAGCTTGCTAATCATATTCTTCATAGCGCAAACGTCGTAATCCATATCGGCAAGGAATGCTATTCCCGCTCCCGTGGGATACGGCGTACCGGCAAGCTTATCGTACGAGGTAACAAATATTTTTTTCTCGCCCTTAGGTGTAGAGGATAGTAAAGCTAAATCGGTAATAATCTCGTATCCCTTAGTTTGGCGCCTGATGGCTTCTATGTATCTGTCCGCATGGTTTTTGCTTACGATAAGTGCGGGAAGCTCCGCCTTAACGTTCTCATCACGGCCGTCCAAAATGCGCTCGATAGCAACGCACTTTACGGTATAATCATTGCCCGACTTAAGCAGCGAATAGGTAAGCTCGTCTGTAAGCCTTGCCTCGTAATTACGCCTTATGTATTCCTCAAAGCCTGAGTTGTCGCGATTTATCTTTATAACCTTACAGTTATTGGGCGCAGTCTCGGGCTGATGATACAATCCGTATCTATCAAAAATTTGCAAAATGCTTTTTAGCTCTGCCATAGGAAGCTCTACAACAGCTACCGAGGAGATTTTGCCCTCCAGCTCGCTTTTCATCGCGCCGAAGAAGCACATTTCGCACAATGCCGCCGCCACTTTTGTGGGCGCGGATTCGCTCATAAGCATATCCAGCACCTCGGCAGGCGTAATGCTTCTGCCGCCGTAAACCGCCTTGGAGAAGGCGCACATCGTCCTAAGGTACGTTTCCTCCTCGGACATAAATTCGAGCTTACGTAGCAAATATTTACGCATTTCGGCAACGCTACGCGGAACGCCGCTTATTCTGCCCGCCACGTTACGTAAGCACAGCGACACCACGCCGTCCTCGTCAATCATATTGACCATTTCGGAGTTTACAGCCTCGCAATCGTTAAGGTAGTCTGCGTATCCGTGCGGCACAACCGTGTACGCCTCGTCGAATGCAAATTCGCCGTGAAGCAAATGAAGTCCCGCGTATAAGGTCGCTACGCTGTCGCCCACCGCGTACGGCGAAAGGGCAACCACGCCTCTAACGCTGTCAATGATGTTTTCCAGCCTCTTGTACGAAGCCGTAATGGGCGAGAAATATTCTTTACCAAAAAAGTCGATTCGGTCAAACTCGATAGGCTCGATTTTGATGTCCGTCCTCTTTTTTGGGTCAATCATCTCGAACTGCTCGAAGAAGTTGTCTATTAACGCAAAATCGTATCCGCAAAGCGCAAGTATGTCCGAAAAGCAGAATTTTGCCTGTCTGTCGCGGAACATACCTCTAAGGCTTCGGTCACTGCCAAGCACGGCATTAAGGATAGGAGTTTCGCCGTCCCTTGCCGCCACGATAAGGTGCGGATATCTTTTGATGAATTCCGCCGCCGTTTCCCTTGCCGCCTGCTCGTCGTAGCTTTGGGCAGAGCTTTGTACCGCCTCGTCAAGCTGCGTCTTACTGCCTATAACGTGGCAATCAAGCGTGCCTTTTAGAATATCGGCAACCTGATTTGCCATAGCCCTATCGTCTACAATTATAAGGTTGGACTTTTTGCTAAACAGCTCGCTTGCCGCTTTAAGAGCAAGGCTCTTGTCGTAATCGACAAGCACCACCTTTTGCTTTGCGGCATACAGCTCCTTTAGCTTTGCCATATACGAAGGGGTTTTAATTTGACTAACGCTCATTACCTACTCCTTCCATATTGTTCATAAAGTCAGCGATGGACAAGGTCTTTATAAACCTTTCAAAAAGGCTTGCTCCCTCAAGCACGCTGTCGCACTGACGGTGGAATCTGTCTATAATCATATTGATATATTTTGCAACCACGTCGTCCCAATACATTTCCTTAAGCTTACCAAAAATCTCGGTGTACTCCTCGAACGGCATAACAAACGGATCGGTAGTGTTTTTGGGAAGAAGCTTCTTAACAGCGCTCTTTGCCGCCTTAAACTTCTTAGAACGCTCCATAAGACTTACAACAAACGCTTCGTTGCCCGCGCCGCTGATTACGCCCTCGTCGCGAAGCTTACTTTCGTGAGCCGACGCATAGAACTTTTCGCCCACAGAGAAGAAGGTATTGATTGAGTCGGCAAACAGATTGTAGTTGTTCTTTATCTGATGCTCGTTGCCGCGGCATTTGTTTTTGTACTCGCATTCGTTGCAGCTAAGCGCATAGCACATACGCGAGCTTCCGCCCAGCACGGTATTAAAGCGCACAACCCTTTCCTCTTTGTCGTAGACAGCATTACCCTCACGCTTGGGCGTAATGGAATTACGGAACATGGTATCAAACGGCTTACGAAGCGCCTGAATAAACTCAAAATCGGTTTGAGCCTCTGCCTCACTTACGCCGAAGAATCTGCGGAAAGCGGTTGCCATGGACTTAATTCGGTCATACGGTACGTCGTTTTTGCACAAATCGTAAATAAACTTGTAGTACTCCTCAAGCTTGTATACCTTGCCCTCAAACGATACGTCCTCGCCGCCGGCTGCCTGCTTTTCATCCTCGGGGACGGATACGATACCCGTCGTTTCACCCATCCATTGCGTGAACATTTTAAGCTCGTTTGCAAAGAAGTTGATTACGTAGCCGCTCATGTCGTTTAGCGGAACGAACGAAATAATATTTATTTCCTGCTTTTGTCCGGACGGGCGGATACGGTCGATACGGCCGATACGCTGCTCCATCTTAAGCGGACAGTAGTTGATGTCGAAGTTTATAATCGTATTGGCCTTTTGCAAATCGACGCCCTTTTCATAACGCTTGGGGTCGATGATGATAAGCAGGTTTTGATTTGCCGAGCCCAAAATTTCAAGCACGCCGGCGTTTTCGGAAATATACCAATCAGAGGACGGAACGCCGTAACGGGTCCACTTTCTTTCGTACTCACGGTACGTATCGTTGCTTAACGTCTGCTCGTAGCCGTCAAACTCGTTTTGCTCCTCGGGTGTAAGACCGTCCGACCTCTTTTCTTTAAGGTGTCTGTATCTGATATAGCTGAACCACTCTACGATTTTTTCACGCTCGTTTTCGGCAAAGAGCAATACTCTGCCCTCGATTTGACCAAGCGCCGCGTCCGAGCCTGCCATAAGACGGCTAACGAGTGCAAGCTTGTAGTCAACCATTTCGGCGTCGTCGATTTCCACCGAATCGTATTTGCTGCTAGACGGCTCGTGATATATGCCCTCGCCGCCACTCATTGCATTGTTGATATAATCGAATATCGCTACCGCACTTTGGAAGCGTTCTGCCTTTTCTGCCTCGCTACCGGTAAGGTTATCGTAGTTGGGAAGCTCCTCGATTTTGATGGGACGAAGCTCGTTGCGCTTGTGATTGCGCTTAACCTGCTGGAAGCAGTCAAAGAATATATCGTCACGAACGAGGAATATAACCTTACCGTCACGCCTCGGCCATATGGGAAGATTGAGGTATCTTTCGCGCTTGCCGGAGCGAAGCTTGTTTATCTCGGGGCAAGAAGCAAGGTTGTAGGTTTGGTGACGGGTGTGACGAATACCGTACTTGCGGTACGTCTTGTGCCATCTGCGCGGACCGTCCTCGGTTTCGAGAAGCTCGCGAATACGCTTGATGGGGGTGCCGTCCTCCTTTGTGAAGTCGTCCTCGAATCTAAGCTTTATGCTGTTGTTGAACAAGCTGCGGAATACGACTCTCGTGCGCAAGTACGCCATCTCGCGGTCACCCTCCAGCGGATTGAGCAAATCAGCAAGGTCGATTATCAGCTGCTTAATATCCACAATTACGTCGTCCGTATTGCGGTTTTTTGTTTTTCGCTCGGCAAGATATGCTGTAATAAGCTCCATTACAACCTCTTCCATGGATAGATACGTAATGGTGCCTCTAAGGTACTGCTCGATTGCCTCTGCACGGTTGTAATTGCCGTTAAGGTACGAGCCGCCAAAGTACGGATAGCGCAAGCGGTACTTGCCGCCGGTAACTGCGCCGTCCTTTTCCTCCGGCTGAACGTAGTAGTCGTGGAACTGGCAGAAGTGCTTTGCCGCCTCACCGATACCGCTCTCGAACGAATAGTAAAGGTCCTTTATCGCGTCCTCGCGCTCCTTGTCGGTAACGAAGGCTACGTCAAGCTGTGCCCTGATCTTTTTGTACATTTCGGAGTCCTTGTTGCTTGCAAGCAGGGTGAGCAGGTAAAAGTCCACCATGTCCGACTTGATAGGCGTTGCCGTAAGGAAAATCTTACGGTTTGCATTGTCTGCAAGCGACTTAAGCTTTTTGTAAAGGCTAGACTTTTTGATAAAGTAATAGTCGTCAAACAGCTCGTATCTGTTGTATTCGGACGAGGGGTAGCTGCGATAGCCGCCGTTGCCGCCGCGGTGGAACTGATCACGGTCCATCTTAGCGCAAACGTCAATATAGTCGTGCACCTCGTCTACGATTATGGTCTGGTATGCAACGTCGATAAAGAAATCAACGATACGGTATTCCTCGTATCTCGGCTTGTTTTCGCCGTTTTCGTCCTGAATTATGTACTCGTGCTTGTAATTTTCGGTCTTTGCCCTAAGCGTGCGGTTGAGGAACTCGTGAAGCCTTACGCCACCGCCCTCAAGGTGCTCGGAATATGCGATGGGTATAACAAGAATGGGATAGTTGTTTATCATGCTGTCCGAAACGGAGGAAATTCCGCCCTCAAGCGTGGTAAAGAATTCGCCCACAAGGGTAAACAAACCGTTAAGCTCCTGCCTTATGATTTTATCGTAACGGTTGCGCAAGCCGCTTTGCGATTGCAGAATTCTTGTTAGCGAAGCGGTGTTGTTTGCACGGTGACCTGCAAGCTTAAGATAATCCCTTATTGCATTTCCGCTGTCATAAACGTATTCGCGTGCAAAATCCGTGCCTACGATTGCAAACCTTTTGCCGTCAAACACTACAGTTGCGTCTATGTCGTTGAACATAAAGCCCCTATTTATAAGGTCTACCGCAAGCTTAATGTCGGATTTTACAAAGCTCTCGATTACGCCACCCAGCGTGTCACCCTCCTTTACCTCGTACTTGTCGTGGTTAAAGCCGTGGTCCTTAAGCTTTGCCGCAAGGTCGTAGAAATTTTCTTCTACCAAGCAGTCGAAAACACATCTGCAAAAATCGTCGTAGCTTTTAAGCGCCTTTACGACGGGATACTTGCGTTCTACTCTATGCTCGACGCCGTCCTCACCGACAACCTTTTCGTAATTGGTGTACTCGTCGATACCAAACTTGTGCTTAAGCTCGTCTTCCCACTTGTTTGCCATAATCTCGTTGGGGACGATGATAAGCAGCGACCTAAGCTCGTTTCGGCTTGCAAGCTCGCTGATAATCATACCGGCCTCGATGGTTTTACCCATACCTACCTGGTCGGACAAAATTCCGCTTTTGTTAAGGTTGAAAATAAAGTCATATACAGCCTCTTCCTGATACGAGAAGTAGCTCTTTTTTGCGGCCTCGCTCATCCTTGTAAGTCCAAACCAGTTAAAGCGACCGTAATAGTCCTGCTTTAGGCGCAGCTTTTGCTCGCTGGGCGTATTGCTGACAAGCGCAAGCAGGTCCTCGACCCCGCGCATCTTTTCGTCGTCGCCAAGCAATTCGTCGATGTCATCTCGCTGAACAGGCATTTTTACGTCATTCTTATCTATCATAAGCCTTAATGTCCCCTTGTTATCTTAATATAATATTAGTCGTTACCGTGGCATTCAAACTGTATTTGTATGCCGCCATTAGTCGTAATGAATACACGAAATCTCACTGCCGTGTCTTCGTTTTGTGTACACGTTTAATCCACCGCCCAGGCAATCTATATGTTCAACCACCTCGCCCTCATGCATGCTGTACTCGCTGACAGCGGCGGGGAAGCCAACCGTAATGGCATAAACGCTTTCGTCCGAAACCCAGAATACCTTGTGTGCCTCATTTGCAACAACGTAGCCCTTTACGTGGTGCAAAAAGTCTTTATCGGTGCCGTCGTTTTTGCCGATTGCCACAGGCTGAAGCTCGCAATTATGGCTAAGGTAGTAATAGTGCAGCTCGCCGCCAAGCACTAAAAATACGTGTCTGCCCAGCGTTACGAGCGTAGTGCTTACGTCAAGCACGGTAGGAAGCGGCTCCTCGCAAACAAAGGTAAGCTTACTCGGGTTGCGGCGATACGAATATACCGCAAGAGTTGTTCCGTTGCCGCCCGGACGCTTGGCAACAGCAAGCATAAAGGTCTTTACGCCTGACGCAGTAGGTATTGCGCTTAGCGCCCACGCCTTTACCTCGGTGCCGAGATTTAGTACATCCCTTTTGCTTCCTACGGCTACCCTGCCCGACTGAATGCAAAACACCTCGCCGTCCAGCTTAAGTGAAGGAAGCTCGCCCTTGCCGCTTTTTGCCTCGCTAAACGTCTTGCCCGAGGCATTGCCGCCGTCAAACAGCACGAAGCCGCCACGCGCGGTAAGCCATCTGGTAGAATGATACCTAAGCCACTCCGCATACTCCTTTTTTACGTCCTCGCCGTATGCAAGCGAACGTACGTTTGCGTTATGGGCAAAGAAATTCTTTTTTGGCAAATGCTTTTTGCAAAAGGTTTTCACTGTTGTTCCCTCGCCTTAGGTAAGCTGAATCATAAAGCCGTTTCCGCTACGGTCTACGTTTTTAAGTCTGCGGTTATTAAGCAGTATCGTGTAAACCTCGCATTTATCCAGCTTTCCAAACTGAGCCTCGTACTCGGCAAACGCTGCTGAGTCGCACTGTCCCGTTCCGGTTTCATTGCCCGTTTGCTCTATCTTTTCATATATGAACTGCTCGAGCTGAGCGTTTACCGGCGCGTTTTTAAGCATTTCTACGGACACATACGTTTTTGTGCCGTACGGCTGCATAACCTCGGCATAGCCGTATCCGTGCTGAATGCAAAATTCCTTTAGTCTTTCGTACTTGTCGATATTGAGATGATACGAGCACATATCGAAGTTCTTCATCTCGATTACGGCAATACGGTCCTTATAATCCCTTACCACGAAGTCGGGGAAGTATCTGCGGTCGCTAAGCTCCTGCGATATGTACGGAATCTCCAACGTCTGTGCGCGCAAATCCTTAGCAAAGCCGACAGTCGCCATCATAGTAGCAAACCTGCTTTCGAGGAATGAATCGCACTCAATCGTGCGCTTGTAGCTATCAAAGTCAAGCTCGAGCAAGCAGAAGTGCTTGGGAGCTTCCACAATGGGCTTTTCTACGTCCGAGAAAAGCTCGTCGAGGTTGCCGCTAAAGCTAACTGCGTTTTCGGGATAAACAATAAGCTCCTCTACCTTTTCGCACTTGATTTCGTCGGGCACCTTAGCCACGATAACGGTACGCTTGTCGTATTTTGATTGGGGCGTATCGTCGTTTTGTGTGCCGCCGTAACTATTCTGCCCCATGCCCGCATCGGCGCTGCCATTATTTGCCTCATCCTTTTTTGCTTCCTGCTCCTCGACAAGAGCCTTAGGAACAGGCAATCCAAGCACCTTGTACGCATCGGGCATAGCGACTCTACCGTCGCGGTCCACACGTACAAGCCCCTTCTTTATAAGATACGCCTCGTACTTTTGCGCTATAACGTTGTTGCTTTCGTTCATCGCGCGTGCGAGGTTGTCAAGGCCAACAGGACCGCCACCGTAGCGATGAATAATCATCTTAAGCAGCTCGCGGTCACCGTTTTCCAAGCCGTATTCGTCAATTCCGTTTTCCTCAAAGAAGTCCAAAATTACGTTTTGGGATATACTTATATTAAGCTTACGAATTTCGTCGAGAGTAAGAGGTCCGTCAACCTTGATGTTGTTTTGCGAAATGTGCTTAACAAGTGCCTTGTCGGTAATGCGCTTTATCATATTGTTAGCGGTACGCGGATTGTTGCGGCAACGCTTGGATATAAGAAGCGCGTTCTCGTCCACAATGCTCATACCAAGCTTGTAGGTAGACTTTGCTATTATGCCGGCAAGCACCTCGTCGGTGTATTCCTCTAATCTTACCGCAATGGTACGGTGAGTGAACGGCTTTGCAAGCTTACCGATTTCGGTGGTTGCGCCAATAAGCGTAAAGGGAGGAAGATTAAATTCTACAGGCTTTGCGAACTTGCCCTTTCCCTCGATATACGTGATTCTTCCGTCCTGCATTGCAGAGTACAAAACAGACTCGGCAACCGGCAAGGGAAGCGTATGAATTTCGTCAATAAACACTACGTCACGGGGCTTGAGCTTTTTGAAGATTGCCACCATCTCGGGTATGGTTATTTTAGAAACGTTGATTTCGGTAAAGCCTACGCCAAGCTCGTTGGCAATAATACGCGAAAAGGTGCTTTTGCCAAGTCCGTGCGAGCCGTACAGCATAATGTGCGGCATCGCCGCGTTTTTTAGCTTTGCGGCTGTTATAAGATCCTTTACCGCCGTAACCGCCTTGGGCTGACCAACGTATTCGGACAGCCATCTTGGAGCAAGCGAGTTGCTTCCGCTTACCGTCTTTTTGTGTGACTCGCCATTTGCATGCGGAGCCGCAGGTGCGGTATATGCATTGGGAGCAGTCGGTGCCGCAGGCGCTGTCGGGGTGCCGGGCATATACGGAGCCGTGGGCGCAACAGGTGCTGTCGGAGCGATAGGCGCAGTGGAAGCAAACGGCTGCGAGGGTGCTGCGGGAGCTTGCGGTGCGACAGGTGCAATCGGCGCCGGAGCCTTAATCTTTTTGTCGATGCTCTCAAGAAGTGCCGTAAGCTGCTTGCACTGCTCGAGATACCTTTTTTGCACCGCGCCCGCACTGCCTTTTGCAAGCATAAGTGCAGTCTTTGCCGCACTTTGCAAATAACTGTGCGCATGCGTAAGCTTGCCTGCGGTTATTGCCGCGTTGGCAAGTCTAATATATTCATTCAAAAGACTTTCTTCTTTATTACTCATTACTCTCTCTACCGTTGTTATTTTTTTCTGCCGTTTAGACAGGACTGTGCGCTAAGCACAAATTTCGTTGCCACGTATAGGCAAAAAGCTGTTATTGACCAAGCTTACGCTGAAGCTCTGCTAATTCTGCGTCAATCGAAGTGCTTGCGGCGCTTGCGCCCGTGTTGCCGTAAATAAGAGCGTTGATTTCGTCGTCGGTCGCCTTAGCGTTTTCGTCAGCAAACGAGCTTACGGTTTCCTGCGATTCGTCCATCAAATCCTCGAGGCTTTCGGTCTGAGCCTCTACCTTGCCCATAGCCAGCTTAAGCTCGCCATTGATTTTGCGAACGTCCGTAGTGGTATTTCCTGCTATCTGCTTTGCAATAACGTGAATAGCATTAAGGAACTCGGTGGTCATTTCGGTCATGTCCTTCATCTGCTCGATAATGCGTGCATTAAGAAGCATCTTAAGGGTACGCTTACGCTCGCTGATGGTCATCTGAAGTGCCTTTTTAGCAAGCTCAACCTGCTCGGGCAAATCTTCCTTAACTGCGATTTGTGCCTGCTGGATGTAAATTTCCTTTTGTGAATCAAGCTTTTTGATTCTCTTTTCAAGCTCCTTCATAGACTGTCTTACAGCCATCTTTTTTTCTTGCTTGCGCTCTTCCTTACTCTTGAAAATTCCCATTTTTATTTCTCCTAAATTTTATTTGGTTTATGAAGTTTATTTCGCTTACGCAATGTCCTCGGGCAACAGGGTCATAAGTGCGTCCTTGGTTATCGAAGACGAGCCCGCAATACGGTTTGCCTGTCTTCTGCAAGTTTTTTCGAATAGGTTACGTACGTCACGGGCGTTACCAAAATTCTCGTCACGGGTGTCGTACATCTTTTGCAATCGCGCACGAAGAATTTTTTCTGCCGGCTCGGAAAGCACCTTTCCGCCCTTGCGGCAGTTAAGCTTGAATATCGCCACCATTTCGTCCACGGTGTAGTCGTCGAAGTGAAGCGTGTTGGGGAAACGCGATTTAAGACCGGGGTTCATCCTAATAAAGTCGTCCATTCTGTTTTCGTAGCCGGCAAGCACGGTTACGAACTCGCCGCGCCTATCCTCTACCGCTTTAAGCAGAACGCCCACAGCCTCCTTACCGAAGTCGTTTTCGCCACCCTCGGCAAGACGGTAAATCTCGTCGATGAACAGCACGCCGCCCATAGCCTCCTCTACCTTTTCCTGAGTCTTTATACCCGTCTGACCAACATAGCCTGCAACGAGGTCCTCACGCTGAACCTCAACCAGCTGACCCTTTTCGATTATGCCAAGCGAGTACAAAATGTCCGCGATAATACGAGCTACCGTCGTTTTACCTGTACCCGGGCTGCCTGCAAAAATAAGGTGATTGTTTTGGTCGCCCGTGGGAAGCCCGAACTCCTTGTTCATTTGCTGAACCTTGAGGTAGTTGATAAGGTCTCTTACCTCGTTCTTTACCGCGCCAAGACCGATAAGCTCGTCGAGCTTAGCCAGCGACTCCTCTACCGAAAGCTTGGGGAGCGGCTCGGTATTTTCCTGCTTTTTCTCCTGCGGCTTAGCGGAAGCGCCCTGCTTGCTTGTGCCGGCTGCCGGATGCTGCTTGCTTTGAATAAGCTTTATGGCGTCCGTAATGTTTTTTATCTTAATCATATAGCCGTCGCGCTCGGCGCTTACCGTAATTTTTGCAAGCTGAATTGCGTTCTCCAGCGCACGCTTAAGGCAATCGAGCGCACCGTCAAGGTTGTTCTGAGCAATATATCTGTTTGCGCCCTCGTAGCTTGACTTAAAGCGCATTTCCAAAATGGCCTTATCCTTGTTATCCATACAAACCTCGCTTAGCCCAAGCTTTTAAGAAGCTGCTCGGCGCTTGCAAGCTCGGGAGCTACGTCCTTTTCGGTTGCGCCCGAAAACGCGCTGAGGTTGCCATTCATCATAAACGCATCGATTTCGGCGTCTATCATGGGGTCTGCCGTGCCGCCGTCCGAAACCTCGTCGGGGAGTGCCATTTCCATCGAGCCAAGGAACTGATCGAACATCATGCCCTGCTTATCAAGCTCGCTTTGGGTCTTAGCAAAATTCCTTTGCGTCTCCATCATAACGTTCTTGTCAAGCGAAAGCTTGCCGAGCGATCCTGCGATTTCCTGCATTGCGCCCAGAAGCCCTGCAGTGTTTTTGGAAAGCGCCTGCATATCCTGCATACACTCCATTTGGAAGAGGAACTGCTCTGCCTGGGCCTTTCTCGCCCTCGTTACCTTTATAAACGTAACGCACTGGGTGTAAATCTGACCGTACCCCTTTTGCTTAGCCGCAGCTGCGCGCTGAATAAGGTTTTGCTCGGTCTTATTTATTTCGGCAATCAGCTTTTCTACCTCTTTCTTTTTCATCTTAGCGGTATACTTTGCCTGAAACTCCTGATCTCTTTTTGCTTCCTCTTCGGCCCTTGCCTTTTCTTCCTTGGTTTGCTTGTTTTTTCCAAATAACATAATCTTTCTTTCCTTTTATTGGTTTTTGTTTTGGCTTTGCTTATCTTCTGCCGTTTACCAAGGCATCAAACTCGTCTGCGGCGGAATTGCGCGAGCTAAGACTACCGGTAGAATTTGCGATTTGATTTTGCATATCCTGTGCCTTGCTTTCCTGGACCATAGCGTCGAAGCCATCGTTTGCAGCAGCTGCCGCAGCACCCTGTCTACGCGATCTGGTGTCTGCCATAATTTCGTTGTCCGTAAAGATCTGCTCGTTCTTTCTTGCGATAATAGCCTCGCTGTCTGCTACCCACGAAGCAAGCTGAGCACCCGTCTTGGGCGGCTCGGGCATCTTTTGAATTGCCTCTACCTCGTTGAGTAGTCCTATTTGGTCTACAAGGTTATTGTACTGACCCTGCAAGGTGGCTACCGTTGCCTGAACTGTTTCGAGCTGACTCTTTTGAGTCATGTACTCTGCCTTTGCCCTTTGATATTCGTAGCTGCCCGGAGCCGCCTCCTTAGCGCGGTCAAGCGCTCTTTGCATAGCATCGTTGTGCTCGGCAATCTTTTTAAAGGCGTCACACATCTGAGCAAGCGTATCTGCACGTGCCTCGTCGAAAGCAAGGAAGTTTTTTGAGTATTTTTCCTTACCGTTAATTCTCGAGTGCATAATAGCGGAGTAAAGCATATTTGCATGCACTGCAATGGACTCAGCCGAGCCCTGCTGGCAGTCTGCGGCGATCTTATCAAGCATCTTAAAGATTCTCTCGTCAATCGGTGCTATTTCCTTGCCGTCCATAGCGCGGCCTCGCGAATCCATAGGATATTCCATTTGCTGAAGCTGCATCATGGCTTGGTTAAGCACCTTGCCTGCGCCGCCAACCTGCATCGTTCCTATCTTCATAAGGATACGCTGAATGCTTTCGGACATTAGCTGCGAGTTTTTTGCAAAATCCTTGTTGTTATATTTATGTGAAAAAAGTCCCATTGTATTTTATCCTCTCTTTTTATTTGTTAAGCTTTTCGCCGCACTTGTTGCAATAATTGCCGCCGTGATTGCGCTCGCCGCAGCGCGGGCAAATGACCACAGGCTTGTCGTCCCTGTCACCTCTGTCATGCTTGCCGGTATGAGCCTCGACGTCCTTGGGCAAAGCGTTTGTTTCTCTGATGTTTTCTACAAAGGCTTGCTCTCTGTCTACGCCGATATCCTCGCGCTTACCCTTGTTCTGCTCGGCACCGATAGCGTTGTTGATTTTTGCGTCCTTAAGGCGATTTCTTTTAAGCTCGTGGTCGGGGGTGTAGGCAAATTTATTGATTACTACGCTTTCTACACCGATACCCTTGCTTTCGAGTCTAAGGTTGATTTCTTCCTTGATTTTTTCTACAAACCTTTCGGCGTTTGCCTTGCAGTCGTTGATGGTGGACTTCATAAGCACGGGAGCAAGAATCTTTTTGAAAATGCCGGTGCTTTCCTGGCGCAGGAATTCGCGAATATCGTCTCGGCTGATCGCACCCCTTTCACCTACCGCCATAGCGGTAACGAAGCTGTAGAAGTTACTGATCGTGTAGTAGTAGTTGCCGGTTGCAATTACGCTTGCCTCTACGTTGAAGTCGGGGTCGATGGTGGTCATGGCATTAGAGCCCGCAAGCGCCCATTCCGCATTATATTGGCTGGACTGGTCGATTGCGTAAATCTCAAACTTTTCGTACGGCTTGTCGCCGCCAAAAAACTTCTTGTTTTTTCCGGGATTGAAAAGTCCGTAAACGGTAGACGACTGCTTCATTTGAACCTTGGTTTGGTTGCCTATTTTTACAAGCACGGTAACCTTGCCGTCCGTTTCGATTACAGTGTTTGGAGTGAGCTCTGCTACCTTAACGCGCCAGCAAGCAATCTCCTCGGCACCTCTGTTCTTGATTTCAATAACGCTCATACTTTACCTCTCTATTTTATAGCGAAATTCGCCAAATTTACCTGTTTTTGGGCGGGCAAAAAACGCCACGCCAAAAAAGCGTACAAAAATACACATATGATTATATCACATTTTCCGACCTTTGTCTACAAGAATTTAACACTTTATTAATATTTATCTCGCTATAATTAGATAAAAGCTTTATTTTACCCAATAAATGTTATTGTAATTTCTTGCCCAATATGCTATACTGCTACTATAGTACGATGGAGGGATACGCTATGAGCATTTTTAAACGAAAGGTTGACTACACCTCGCTTACCTGCCCCGAATGCGGCGAGCATCTTGACTACAACAAGGATACGGGCACTGCAAAATGCAAATATTGTAATTCCGAATTTATTATTAATTCTCCATCGCGACCAAAAGCCAACACACTCGAAACGGTTTTTGACTTTGTTGAACGCCAGCAGGACCGCTACGAGCAGAATGCCGAAAAGCGCCGCCTTGCCGAGGAGCGTGAAGCCGAGCGTCGCCGCGCCGATGCAAAAAAGCGCAATATTATTCTTGGCGCTATCGTAGCCGTTGCACTTATCGCATACGCTTTGATTATATTGCTGTAGAGTTCCATAACAAAACAAGAGGGAACGTACAAAAAACACCGTTACGTTCCCTCTTTTTATTGTCTTTATTTTATTGCAAAACAATCTTCGCTTGTTGCAGCGCGGAATTGGTTAGTTTAGCGTATTAAAACAATCGCGCCCAAAATCAAGCTTCGCTTGTTGCAGCGCGGAATTGGTTAGTTTAGCGTATTAAAACAATCGCGCCCAAAATCAAGCTTCGCTTGTCACCAAATTTTTTTATCGTATTGAGGACACTCGCACGGCTGATGCGGCTCCTGCTTAGAGCGATACGACAAGCCTTTTTTACAAATGCGCCTATCTACGTTATAGAAGCGGCAATTTGCACAGCACTTATCCTTTCTTTCCCATTCTTCCTTAAAGAAACCAAAAAGTCCCATATTTACCACCGATTTATCTGTTTTTTGCATCGAACTTAGGGCAGTCCGTATAGCTGTTGGGCTTGTGTCGACAGTTGTACTTATAGCTTTGCGGCGCCCAGAAGTTATTGCACTTATATTCGCGATCCATACTGCTCCACCAGCACGATGTGCAATTTGTGCAACGCCTGTCCTTTTTTTCAAACGGTTCATTTTTGCCAAGTGCATCGGAAATTTTTTCTAAAAATCCAAAAAGTCCCATAATTACTATCCCCCTCTTTATGTATACATATATTGTACCACCACACCAAAGCGTTGTCAAGCACAAAAAGAAAAAAAGCTGTGATTTGTCAAGCCTTTTTCAGTAATTTTTTGAATTTTTTTGAAAATTTTTTATTTCGTTCACAAAAAACACCGATTTTAGCCGTTCTATTATACACTTTTTCCTCCCGAAAGTCAATTAAAAA